>JBDRQV010000076.1:0-18918 GCA_043826105.1 Nanobdellota archaeon
ACTTTGCCATGTGAGAAAATTGCTTAATCTCTGTTCTCCACCTGGCCTGATCAACAGGTCTGGCTCATCACTAAGATAAAGGTTTTTCCTGATAGTATTTTCAGAAATCTTGTTTATATTAACTTTTTTATCTTGCAACATATGCTTTACAGCATCTACTATCTCTGACCTGCCACCATATGCTAAAGCAAGATTTAATCGGTAATTTTTGTAGCCTTTAGTCTTTTTCATGATGTCTTTCATCTTATTTTGCATGTCTTTTGGAAACATATGGATATTTCCAATAACATTTATCCTGACTTTATTATCATGGATCACTTTTTCTTTTGAGAATGAATCAAATTGCTTTCTAAAAAGATTGAATAAGTTATCAACTTCTTTTTTTTCTCTTTTGAAGTTTTCTGTTGAGAAGCAGTATAATGTGAATTCTTTTATCTTTAATTCTATTCCCCATTCCAGAAGATCTGCTATTTTTTTAAACCCTTTCTCATGCCCCTTTGCAGCTGGCATGTGATATTTTTTAGCCCATCTGCGGTTTCCGTCAAGAATGATCGCTATATGTTTCAGCTCTTTTTTCATTTAGAAAATAAAGGATAGGTTGTTTATATATGTTTTGTTGAAGTAATAGATCAGAAAAGTAATAAAAAAATAAAATATGGATCGGCTTATCTGGCCAATCTTTTATTTGCCCTTAAGCTAGGCCTCATCTTTTCATAGCCTTTGCCTTTTCCTAACAGGCCCCTGGATTTTCTTGCTGATGAAGTCAATCCTCTTTGAGCTCTGCCCCTCTTGTCACAGATCCAGTTGATGTTCTTGTCTGCTACAATATGTGGATTGGCCCTATCTACTAAGATGACTTCATAATAATAGTAATCTTTGTCTTTTCCAACATTATATGAGTTTAATGCTGTACAGTTGACATATTTCTTTTCAGATCTGCTTTCTGCAATCCATTGATAGCTCATCTTAAGGTCTTTTCTTCTTGACATATGCCTAGGTCTTCTTCCACCCTTGAATTTTGGCCTTTGTCTTCCGCCTCTTTTGACTCTTTGCCTGATTATGATATATCCTGGCTTTGCCTTATATCCTAAAGAACGAGCCCTGTCAAGCCTTGTTGGATAGTCTATCCTTTTTGTTACAGGATCAGCTCTCCACTCAATCAACCTTTGCTTGTTTATCTCTGCAAGTTTTTCATTTGGCTTTTTCCAAATTTCCCTTATATATTTGTATACTCCCATTTTTTAGCCTCCGTTGTTATCTGATATTTTTTTTCGAAGATGCCATAAATTTGCTTCGCAAATTTAACGTCACTGGAATTCAGGTAAGCTACTACCCACATCTTCCTTGATTGTTAAGAATTGGTGTTTTATTTAAAAAGGTTATGGAAAAATTTAATTTTTGGAGATAATAATATCAACAAGAGATTCAGATGCAAAATTACCTAATGATTTTGCACAATAAAAAACCTTATATCATATAGTTATCGGCCAATTATTAGAACAGATACCTTTAGCTATTGATCTATTTTTAAGAGAACATAAAGAGATATAACCCCCTAATTTTTCATTATTATATCCTAGTATATAAAACCTTTTATAATACCTAATGAGAGTTTATATTGGTGATATTATGGTAGATGAAGAATTAAAACATGAATTAGATTTAAGAACACATGCTATAATAGTGGCTGTAAAAGAAGCTACAAAAAACATAATAGTAGAGATGCACGTATTAGCGAATAATATAAATAAGAGAGAAAATGCAAGTGCAATAAGCGAAAGGAATGTTCAGCAGACTATGGCTCGGATAACTAAGGAAGTAGAACAAGTTTTAGGATATGAACATAGCCTTGTAAAAAAAATGGAAGAGCATTATGAAATTCATGGGATCTAACCATCAAATCTATTAAATTAGATATAACCAGATTATTTGTTAAGATTATCTTCCTTAAAAAATAGATTTCCCATATAGTCCAGTATAGAAAAACATTTATAACACCTGATGTTAGATTTTTTCTTATGGATGTAACAACGATGGTCAAAGTCAATGAATTGGCTAAAGAACTTAAAGAAAAAGGCATAGCTTCTAATTTTGAAGATGCTTATAAGCTTGCTGAAAAGTTCCTGCAAAAAGAGGTTGTTCCTGACCATTCTAAGAAAATGGAGACTACTGCAGATAAGTATGAGATCATGCTTGAAAGGGTACAAAGGAAATTCCATAATGATGTAGAGCCTTTGAAAGAACAGATGAAGCTCATGGCAAATGAGATCATGTTCCTGAAGGAAGAGATCAAGAGATTGAAGATCGCTAAGCCTGTTGTAGAGCAGCCAAAAGTCATAGAAAAGCCTAAAATAAGCGAGATTAAGGAAGATGCGCAATCAACTCTGGCAAAAGAGGAGAGAAAAGAACCTAGCCAAAGAACAGGAATATTAAAGCCAGGAGATGTCAATATCTCTGATTATTTCTATTTTGGAAATAAGAAAAAAGACTAGTGTCCTGTACTTTAGAAAATTATTTAAAGTTTGAATTCTTCTTTATTTTAAAATGGTAATTGATTCACAAGATATGCTATCTGTTCTTGAAGCTTTTCCAGCACAATGCAGGAATGCACTCACTTTATCTAAGGGGATTGTCGTTTCAAAGGATATAGGCAATGTTGTTGTTACGGGCATGGGTGGAAGCGCTATCGGTGGAGACCTATTGAAAAGTTACCTGGCCAAGACAGATCTGCCTGTTTTTGTGAATAGAGATTATAACATCCCAAATTTTGTCAATGAAAATACATTAGTCTTTGCTGTATCTTATTCAGGAAACACTGAAGAGACATTATCTGCTGTGCAGCAGGCAAAAGAGAAAAATGCTAAGATCATAGGCATAACTTCTGGAGGCAGGCTGGAAAAAGAGGTTCAGACTAAAATAAAGGTTCCGACAGGATTTCAGCCAAGGGCTGCAATCTGCTACTTATTTTTCCCTATGTTAGGTGTTTTGTATAATAGCGGAATGATAGATGTAAAAAATACTGATCTGAATGCTATGCTAAAAAGATTGGCTAATTTCAGCTATTATAGGGAACAAGGTTCTAAACTAGCTAAAGTCATCAATGGTAAAACACCTATAATATATTCTTCTGAACTGTTGGCTCCTGTTGCCTATAGGTTTAAGACACAGATAAATGAAAATGCCAAATATCCTGCTTTTACAGGAGTTTTCTCAGAGATGAACCATAATGAGATCAATGCTTTTGAATCTATGGACAGGAATAAGTTTGTTGTCTTGCTGTTAAGGGATCAACAAGACCATCCCAGGATAAAGAAGAGGATGGACGTATGCAGAGATATAATCTCAAACAGAGTAAATGTAGAGGATGTTGTTGTTGAAGGCGATTCGCTGCTTGAGAGGATGTTTTCAACAATACATTTAGGAGATATAGCTTCTTATGAATTAGCTTTGCTGAACAGGGTTGACCCTTCACCTGTAGATGTCATAGAAGGATTGAAGAAAAGGCTGAAAGAATAGTTAATCCCAGCACAAACTATTTATATCAAGCTTGATTATTTCTTTTGGGGAAATGATACTAAAATCTGTTAAACTAGAGAATATCAGAAGTTATACTAATCAAAGTATAGTGTTTCCTACTGGTTCTGTGCTTTTGTCAGGCGATATTGGCTGCGGAAAATCTACTGTCCTGCTGGCTATTGAATTTGCATTATTTGGTGTGAGGCGTAAAGATCTTTCTGGCGCTTCTTTATTAAGGCATGGAAAAAAGACAGGCTCGGTTGAGTTGAAATTTGAATTAGATGGAAAGGACATAATTATCAAAAGGGTATTGAAAAGGGGCAAAGACGATATAAAACAAGAAGCAGGGTATATCATAAACAATGACATAAAGACTGAAGGAACACATATCGAATTAAAAAGCATCATACTTGACCTATTGGGCTATCCTAAAGACCTCATAACAAAGAGCAAAGACTTGATCTATAGGTATACAGTGTATACTCCTCAGGAAGCGATGAAACAGATATTGTTCGAGGATAAGGATGAAAGGCTGGATACTCTGCGAAAAGTGTTTAACATAGACAAATATAAGAGAATAAGGGAAAATTCCCAGATCTTTATCAGAGAGATAAAAGAGAAAAGAAAGAATTATGAGGGAATGATCGTCGATCTTGAAGATAAAAAGAAAGTTAAGGCAGAAAGGGAAGAGTTTGTCAGTAAGATCGAGATAAAACTAGCAGAGATAAATCCCAGATTAGAGTCAGTCAAGAATGATGCTAAAGAAAAAAGAGAATTGGTCGAAAAGAAAGAAAGAGACATAAGAGAGTTTAATAGGATAAGCAAGGAGCTTGAGCTTGAAGAATTAAGATTAAAGAATTTTCTCGAGAAAAGAAAAGGGAATATCGGCGAGATTGAAAGGCTGATGAAAGATGTTGATTCTATAAAAAGAGATCTGGAAAAGCATGAAATAAAGAATATTGAAGAGTTCCTGAAAATCATAAAGGATAATGAGACGCAGCTTATCTTTTTCCAGAGAACTATACTTGAAATAAATAAAAAATTATCAATGTTTGAAACTAAGATCAAACATGCTTCTGAAACAAAAGATAAGATAAGCAGGCTTGATCAATGCCCATTATGCCTGCAAGATGTATCTCATGAACATAAATCATCTATAAATGAACGGTCTGATAAAGACATATCAGAATTGAATGAACATATTGAGATACATAAGGAGCAGGAGATCGAGAATAAGAAGAAGATGGAAGGGATAGAAAAAGAGATCAATGAATTAAGAAAAAAACATGCTGAAGTAAGGGCTATATTGGTCAAAAAAGAATCATTGAAAGAGAAAGAAAGCAAAAAGGCTTCATTGGAAAAAGAACAGGAAGAGATAAAACATAATATCGGCAAGGTCAATGTCAGAAAAATCGACCTGAATGGAAAGATCGAGAGCTTGAGAAATATTGAAAAAGAGTATAAAAGAGTAAGAAATGAATTTGACCTGATCCTAAAAAAAGAAAGAGAACTAGAGTTGATAAAGAAAGAGCTTGATGTAAAGAAAGAAGAGATAGGCAACCTGATCAAGACATTGGGGGAAGAGATCGATAAGAAGGTGAAGGTCAAAGATAGTTTAGGGAAGATCGCTAAATATCAGAACTGGCTGGAAGAGCATTTTACAAATCTTATGGTTACCATCGAAAAGCATGTCATGCTGCAGGTCTATCGTGAATTTAATGAGCTGTTCCAGCAATGGTTCAATATACTGATAGAGGATGAAAATCTGAATGTTCGATTGGATGATGATTTTACGCCGATTGTTGAACAGAACGGTTATGAGAATAGTGTTGAGAATTTATCTGGCGGAGAGAAGACTGCTGTTGCTTTGGCTTATAGGTTATCATTGAATAAGGTAATAAATGATATCATCAGCCAGATAAAGACAAAAGACCTTATAATATTAGATGAGCCCACAGATGGGTTTAGCAGAGAGCAGCTAGATAAAGTTAGGGATGTTCTTGAGCAGATGAACAACAAGCAGGTGATAATAGTTTCACACGATGCTGTTGTCGAAGGATTTGTAGATAATGTGATAAGAGTAAGCAAAAGAGAGCATGTTAGTGAAGTGAATTAAGATGATTGATGCTCTTAGCTTGGTAAGAGAAGATTATCAGAATAGTGGATGTAACTATAGGGTCCTGTTATCCATCCTTGATTCTAATGGATTTGGTGTTTGTAGCAGTATTCCTTCTTTTAATGAATTTTATAAGGGATATGAAAAGGATAGCGGTAATCCTGCCTGGAATCCAGCTAATTTTCAATGGAGTGAAGAAGCCAAACATGTTGTTGATTGTTTAGACTCTGCTGTCCATTGCCTGAATGAAACTTTAGAAAAAAGACCATTGGACCTACAAAAACTTGAAAATACACTTATAGAAATACACTATATGTGTAATCCTGGTGATAAGGCTACTGCAGAGTTTATCACTTTTTGTATAGAAGAGATCTATTTAAGAGCTAAATTTCTGCCATATTTTGGGTTAGACATATTGCCTTATGAAATAAAAAATGACCCATCTGAGATATTGAAAGATATCAGAGCTCATCGTAAAGAACATCTAGATGGATGTTTATCAGTATGATCTATGAAGTGAATCCTTAAGACCCAAAAAGATTACCATAGCAGACAACATCTCAAGAAATATATCAAATGGTCTGTTGAATGATGCAGGCAGAAGCAGATTATATCAGCTGGCTTTAGAGATAGGATTATAAAAAAGAATATAAACAAAAACGATTTCTTTTAGTTTAATGGGGCTGTAGTGTAGTCTGGCTATCACTGGAGCTCGGGGAGAGCTGTAGAGCTTTTCCTTCATCTCCTGTATAGCTCTTAACCGGAGTTCGAATTGTTGAAAGTAAGACTTTGACAATGAAAGTCTCCGCAGCCCCATTATCCTTTACAAAAGATATGACCAAAGATATGGGCTTTCTCACTTCGTTCGTCAAACCCACTTAGAAAAATATAATATTTAGCTTTTTCTTCATTCTTAAATAGCAATATTCAAAAGATTTATATATTAGGCTATATTAAGATAGATGTTATACTGGTGGGTTAATATGGTTAAGAAAGGTGTTTTACTAGCTTGTTTGATGTTTCTTATAATTAGTATCACTGTTTCTGCATCTACATTTACAGTCAGTACACAGAAAATAAAAGATGGGATAACATTAGATGAAGTTGCTGAATTTGACCTGACCATATTCAATAATATGTCTACTACTCAGCAATATAGATTAGTAAAGCTGGATTATCCTTATTGGGATTATTATACTAAATCAAGAGAATCACTTATATTTAATATAGGTCCTAATCAAAGTAAAACAATAAATCTGTTTGTTGATCCGCTGCATGTTGCATCTCTTGGAACTGTTGATGTCAACCTAAAGATAAAAAGAACTGAATCTGATGAAGAGAAGATAATCTCCCTTAGAGTGGCTATACTTTCCAGCGGCTCTGTTGTCGGAGGATATGTTCCAACTGTCGTATCCAATCTAAATATCCCTAAAGAGATCGATCCTAAACAAGAGATCCCATTGAAGATAAATCTTAACAATCAGAATCCGCTAGAATATGATGAGATTATAATAAGCATAAAGAGCAATACGATCAATCAGGAGATAAAGACAGATTTGGGAGCTAAAGAGAAGAAAGATGTTGAGCTGAATTTAAGGATTAATGCCAATACTAAACCTCAGGACGATACGATTACCTTAACATTATTAAATAGAGATAGAGTTATTGATGGGCCTAAGTCGATAAAGTTCAGCATAATATCCTACACAGATATTGTTGAAAATGTTGTTGCATCGGGCAATTTGCTAAATGTCCAGAAAGATATTACATTTACTAATGATGGCAATGATATATACAAAGGAGAAGTAGCTGTTGAGACCAATCTGTTTAAGAGTTGGTTTACATTTTCAAGTCCAAAAGGAGAGATTGTCGATGATGGCGGCAAGAGAAAAGTTAGATGGAATGTGGAGATAGATCCAGGCAGCTCTGTCAGTGTCAGATTAAATGAAAATTATCTGGTTCTGTTGGCTGCAATCATCCTGCTGATAATAGGGGGAACTGCGTATTGCTTATCAAGAAGCCCTTTGATCGTCACTAAAAGAGCAGATAATATTGTCAGGAATGATGGTGGAATATCTGAATTTAAGATAATAATAACCGTCAAAAACAGAGGAAAAACTCCCCTCAGAGATATATCAGTCATAGACACTATCCCTAATATAGCTAACATAGAAAAAGAACTTTCAATAGGTACTCTCCAACCTGTCAGGGTATTGAAGCATGCTAAAAGAGGTTCGCTGATAAAGTGGATTATTGACGATCTTGGGTTGGTTGAAGAAAGAGTTATAACCTATAGAATAAAGTCAATCCTTCCGATATTAGGAGATTTTAATCTTCCATCTGCAAAAGTAACATTATTGATCAATAATAAGAAAAAGGTCGTCAGGTCAAATAGCCTAAACATAGCTTCTTAATGGTAATATTTATAAATCGAGGTTATTTTCTTTTAGCTTAACCCCTCTTAGCTCAGTGGCTAGAGCGATCGGCTGTAGATAATGTCGCTGTTTTGATTGTGCAAATTGCTTAGATGATAAACAGACAGCTGATACCGATAGATCGCTGGTTCAACTCCGGCAGAGGGGACTTCTTTTTTTTATTAATCTGATACTATCTAAATGTGGCATAGTAATGTTCTGTTATTATATAACTACCAGTAAGTAGTTAAAATAACAAAAGATTTATAAAGAATGCCTCCCTATATACTTATAAAATGGCCAAAATAGGTAGAAAGATTAGATATATGTTAGAACGTTTCCCTAGCATAGACAGATTGATAAGATATGATCCTGATTCTGTAGATAATGATAAAAGATCTGCTATGTCATTGAGAAAGCCGCTTATTATAGCTGCGGCTGGTTTAGGCGCTGCAGGAGTATTAGCTCTTTATTCTCATTTATATGGTGGACATAGTGTAGATACAACACCTATCCATGTATCTCAAAATGTAGGAAATGTTATCGGAAAAAAGACACCGAAGCCAATATCTACATTAGACCAAAAGCTCGATACATACCTAACTGCACTTTCTCCTGCTGAATTGGATAAATATCATGAATATTTTAGTGTGCCGGATAAAGAGAAGATATATAGATTATGTGCAGCAATCGGAACTGATCCTCACCTGATATTCGCTAAGATAAAAAAAGAATCTGGATTTGATGGAGATGCTGTTTCTAAGAAAGGAGCAAGAGGATGGATCCAGGTTACAACTGATGGACATAGGGAAGTGTATAAATTTGTCTATTCGCAAGATGAACATTATGTAAAAAAAAGAGAAGCTCTAGGCGGCGCTGATCTGATCGCTGAAATGAGAAATATTATGCCTTTGGATGAAAAAATAACTGAAAAAGAAAAAGAGATCGCTGAGCTGAAAGATAAGTCTACAAAAATAAGGAGACATAAAGGATGGAGACGAGAAAGAAAAGAATATAGAGACAGGATCATCCAATTAAACAATGAGATAGATAAGCTGATAGATGGAGTATATGATAGGGAAAAAGATAATAATGGTTATCTGCTAGAGGTAGGAATTGGTTACAGTGCCTTAGCTCAATTGACTTTTGAACAGTTAGGAAGAGAGATAAAATTGAGCCCTGAGAGAGTATTGAATGCTATTATATCTTCTTATAATCAAGGGATAGAAATAACTGAAGAAAGGTTAAGAAAGGGTTTAAAATCTACAAGTTATCCTGAGACGATAGCTTATCTTAAGAGTATAAAATCTGATTACCCTACTTTTACAGATATTGGCAAACAATTACAAACAATTACTGAGAGGGGGGTTTCATTAGAACAGATCCAAAATCATTATTTTAACAGCTTTTTAGCAAGGCTGCATGATACTAGGAATATTGATCCCAATCTAGTAGTGGATGTCAATATAAGAGGTAATAATTATAGATGTACATTGTATCAGATAACTGAGAAAGGAGAGACATTTTGGAGCCTTAGGGAAAGTGGCGTATTTAGGCTTAAGGCTGATTTTAATGCATTTGAAGATGTCAACCAAAGTGTTGATGTGGAGGACCTAAAAGTTGGCCAATTTATTTACATACCTTTGCACCAAAATGGACAAAAAGATGCTGAGCCTGATGCATCCCTACCTACGATTAAGGTTAAGGAAAGCCTAAAATCTAAAACAATGGATAAAGCAAGATATGAGCAATATAAACAGTACATCAAATCACATGGCAATGGTCATGCCCAAATAGGATATAAAAGATGATTCTAGAAAGATAAAAGGATAGTTAAAAAAACCGTAACATTTAAATAGGGGTGCCAAACTCTTCAATTTAATGAGTCATAATCTTTCTTTAGTCGGGGGACTATAATTGATGTTTTACCTAGACATAAGAATAGATGGATATGATGATATAATGCCCTGGTAGTGTAGACTGGCCTATCATATCGGATTGTCACTCCGATAACCCGGGTTCAAATGGTGTCATAAATAACGCTTGAAAGTCCCGGCCAGGGCGTTTTATTATTAAAGCCATGGGCCGGTAGCTCAGCCTGGCTAGAGCGCCTCACTTTTAATGAGGCGGCCGCGAGTTCGAATCTCGTCCGGCCCATTATAATCAAAAAAGGTCAAAAAAGATGAAGAATATAGATGTTACAAAACACATTTTGGTCCCTAAGCATATAGTGGTAAGTGAAAAAGAGAAGAAAGAACTTCTAGAAAAATATAAGATAAGTATCGCAGAACTCCCAAAGATCCTAAAGACTGATGCTGCAATCAAACCATTAAACGCTAAAGCAGGAGATGTTGTCAAGATCGTAAGAAATAGTCCAACAGCCGGCGAATCTTTATTCTATAGGGTGGTAGTCAATGTATAAATATGGTAAGATCCTTATAAAGAAATATTTTGAAGAACAAAAGATTGTAGAGTCAAACATAGCATCATTTAATAATTTTCTTGAGAAAGAGATTCAAAATATAATCGCTGAAAATAAGGAGATAGAACCTACTATCATACCAAGTAATGTTGATGAATTCAAGATCAGATTTGATAAGATCTGGTGTACAAAACCCGAGATTACAGAGGCTGATGGCAGTAAAAGAAATATCTATCCTGTTGAGGCAAGATTAAGGAAGATAACCTATTCTGCACCGACATTCATCGAAGTAAGTGCACATATAAATGGTGTGCAAAGAGAAAGTTTTGCTACCCAGATAGGCAATCTGCCAATAATGTTGAAAAGCAATTATTGCCATCTGAATAAATTAAGCAAAGAAGAACTGATCCAGCATGGTGAAGATCCTGATGATCCTGGCGGCTATTTTATAATCAATGGGACAGAAAAGGCTCTTATAAGCATAGAAGATCTAGCAGCTAACAGATTATTGGTCGAAGAAGCTGCTACAGGCCCTAGTAAATATGTTGGAAAATTATTTTCAGAAAGAGGGTCTTTTAAGATACCCCATACATTTGAAAAACTTAAAGATGGCATATTTTATCTGACATTTACAAGAGTCAGAAGAATACCTATCATCGTGATAATCAAGGCTCTGGGCCTCCTAAAGGATGAAGAGATAACAAGAGTTGTTAATTCTGAAAAACAATATGATGAAATCCTGATCAACCTATTAGAATTTATCGATATCAAAACAGAAGATGATGCATTAGATTATATTGCAAAACAGATAGGCATTACTCAATCCAAAGAGATAAGGGTAGAAAGGATGCAGGAAATATTAGATAAATATCTTATGCCGCATATAGGCATAGAAAAAGAAGACAGGCTTATGAAGTCATATAATCTTTGTAAGATGTTAAAAAAGTATATCGATGGTATAAGGGGGGATGTGCCTCTAGCTGATAAAGACCACTATAAGAATAAAAGACTTAAATTGAGTGGTGATCTATTGGCTGATCTATTTAGGGTTAATCTAAAGGTATTGATAGGTGATCTATTATATAATTTCCAGAGAATTGTAAAGAGAGGTAAATTTCCAAGCATAAAAGTCATAATAAGAGATAAGCTGCTGACCCAGAGGATATATTCCTCAATGGCAACTGGATCATGGGTCGGCGGAAGAAAAGGAGTATCACAAAGGATACAAAGATTGAACTTCTTGGAAACGCTATCTCATCTTCAAAGGGTTGTCAGCCCATTATCTGCGTCTCAGGAAAATTTTGAAGCTAGAGAGCTTCATGCAACACATTTAGGAAGGTTATGTCCTATCGAAACGCCTGAAGGAACAAATATTGGCTTAAGAAAAAATTTAAGTTTCTTGTGTAAGATGTCTAATGATCTAAAGGAAGAGGATGTAATGCCACAATTAAAAAATTTGGGGTTGAACACGATATAAAATGGCAGAAGTATATCTAAACAGCAGATTCATAGGAAATGTAGAAAATCCCATTGATTTTGTAGATCAAGTAAGGGAAGAGAGAAGGAAGAAAAATATCGCTTCTAATCTAAATATCATGTATGATGAGAAGATAAATGAAGTATCTATCGAGACTTTAAAAGGCAGAGCACGAAGACCTTTGATAGTCGTGAAAAATGGCCAGCCATTACTAACAGACGAGCATATCAAAAAATTAGAGAAAAATGAGATTTCCTGGTCTGACTTGATTGACCAAGGGATTATAGAATATTTAGATGCTGCTGAAGAAGAAAATGCTTATTGTGCATTTTTTGAAAATGAGTTAACTCCTGAACATACACATCTGGAAATATCACCTTTGGCTATGTTGGGACTAGCTTCTAGTTTAGTACCATATGGGAATTTCAACCAGTCTACAAGATTGAACGCTGGTTCTAAAAACCAGAAACAGGCTTTAGGATTTTATGCTGCTAATTTTGCAGTAAGGATGGACATGGACGTCAACTTATTGAATCAACCTCAAATTCCTATTGTCCAAACCATAATGCATGACATTTCTGATTATGCAAAACATCCTGCAGGGCAGAACCTTGTCGTAGCCATAATGAGCTATAAAGGATATAATATGGAAGATGCTATAATATTAAACAAAGGTTCTATCGATAGAGGACTGGCAAGAAGCACGTATTTCAGACCCAGCATAGCAGAAGAATTAAGATATGCTGGTGGATTAGTCGATGAGATAAGTGTTCCTGAAAAAGATGTAAAAGGTTATAAGTCTGAAAGAGACTATAGGCTATTAGAAGGGGATGGTATAATCTATCCTGAAGGTAAGGTTGATGAAGGTGATGTAATAATCGGAAAAACATCTCCACCAAGATTCCTAAGCAGTTTAGATGAATATAGCCTAGCTTCATCTACCAGAAGAGAATCTTCTGTTTCTGTAAGACATGGTGAAAAAGGAGTTGTTGATTTTGTATTGCTGACAGAAAATGAAGAAGGCAATAAATTAGTCCAAGTGAGAGTCAGAGATGATAGAATACCTGAAATAGGTGATAAATTTACAAGCAGGCATGGCCAAAAAGGTGTTGTCGGATTGATAATACCTGAAGTAGATATCCCATTTAGTGCATCTGGAATAAAACCAGACCTTATATTTTCTCCGCATGGAATCCCATCAAGAATGACTATAAGCCATCTGATAGAATTGATCGGTGGAAAAACAGGCGCTTTATCATCACGTTATATAAATGGTACAACATTTGATGCTGAACCAGAAGAAAAATTGAGGAAAGAACTGCATAGTATGGGATTCAGAGAGAATGGTGTAGAGACATTTTATAATGCTCAAACAGGTGAACAATATCAAGCTAAAATATATGTAGGAAATATGTATTATCTTAAGCTAAAACATATGGTCTCTAACAAGATTCACGCCAGAGCTCGTGGACCAATCCAATTGCTTACAAGGCAACCTACTGAAGGAAGAGCTAAAGAAGGCGGCCTAAGATTGGGAGAGATGGAAAAAGACACATTTGTTGCGCATGGTGCATCCCTATTATTAAAAGAGAGATTTGATTCTGATAAAACAATCGTGCCTGTATGTGAAGGCTGTGGTATAATTGCAGTCAGAGACGAATTCAAGAACAAAAGCTATTGCCCTATATGTGGGGATAATGTTAAGATCAGCATGATCGAGATAAGTTATGCATTTAAGCTTATATTAGATGAGTTCAAAAGTTTGGGAATATATCCTAAATTAGAGTTAAAAAGCAAGTATTGAGAATAAAAATGGCTGAAGAAGAAAAGAAGATAGAAGAAGTTGAAACTAAGAAAGCTGATGCTGAAAAAACTACTGAAGAAGTTGAATCAGGAGAAGTTGTTGAAGAGACTAAAAAAGAAAAGCAAGAAGGTAGAATAGAAACTGAAGAAATATTTGTAAGCAAACAAGTGGGCTCTATAATATTCTCTGTCTTCTCTCCGAAAATGATAAAGCAGATGGCATCTGCTAAGATAGTCACTCCTGAATTATATGATAAAGAGGGTTATCCTGTTGATGGTGGCCTGATGGACATCCGTCTAGGAGTTATAGATCCTGGATTAAAATGTAAAACATGCGGCTCAAAGCTTAAAGAATGCAGCGGTCATTTTGGATATATAGAGTTAGCAAGGCCAGTAGTCCATATAAAATATGTAAACATAATCCTTAATCTCTTGAAATCTACATGTAAAGAATGCAGCAGAGTCTTGATCCCAAAAAATAAGATAGACAAAGTTATGGAAGAACTTAATGCAGTCGAGAAAGAGAAGGGTGTTGAAGAAAGAAGACAACATGTAAAAGATATAATCTCAAGCTTAAAAACTATCAATAAGTGTCCTTGGTGTAAGGCGAGACAGCCCAAGATAAGCCTTGAAAAGCCAACTATCTATCTTGAAAATGAGAAAAGGCTTAGCCCTATCGAAGTAAGATCAAGATTAGAAAAGATACCTGACGAAGATTGTGAAATATTCGGATTGAATCCTAAGGCGGTAAGACCTGAATGGATGATACTAACTATATTACCTATACCTCCGGTTACGATGAGACCATCTATCACCCTGGAATCAGGAGAAAGAAGTGAAGATGACCTAACCCATAAATTAGGAGATATTGTAAGGATAAATCAAAGATTATTTGAAAATATAAATGCTGGTGCACCAGAGATAATAATAGAAGACCTATGGGACCTATTACAATACCATATAACTACCTTTTTTGATAATAATGTTGCACAATTACCTCCAGCTAGACATAGATCTGGCCAGCCTTTGAAGACATTGACTGAAAGGATAAAAAGCAAGGAAGGCAGGATCAGGCATAATTTAGCAGGAAAGAGGACAAATTTCAGCGCTAGGACAGTAATCAGTCCGGATCCTATGCTGCATCTTAATGAAGTCGGTGTTCCTATGGTAATCGCTATGAAGCTTACTGTTCCAGAAAGAGTCAATGAATGGAACATGGATTATCTGAAGAAATTTGTTGAAAATGGTGCTCATGAATATCCTGGGGCAAATTATATAATAAGGCCTGATGGAAAAAAGAAAAAGATAACAGAAGAGACAAAGGAAGCCTGTTTTGAAGAGATACAGCCAGGTTATATCGTTGAAAGACACCTATTAGACGGAGATATTGCGATATTCAATAGACAACCTAGCTTGCATAGGATGAGTATGATGTGTCATAGGGTAAAAGTATTGCCTGGCAAGACATTGAGACTTAATCCTGCTGTATGTCACCCATATAATGCAGACTTTGATGGCGATGAGATGAACTTGCACATACCTCAAACTGAAGAAGCAAGAGCAGAAGCTGAAATATTGATGGAAGTCACTACTCAGCTAATCTCGCCAAGATATGGATTGAGTGTCATCGGCTGCGTACAAGATGCAATATCTGGTAATTATATATTAACAAGAACAGAATCATTTACAAGGGAAGAAGCGATCGATCTTTTGTCTGCTACAGGCATTGAAGATTTTTCAAAATTGCCTAAGAAAAAATCAATCAGCGGAAAAGAGATATTTTCTGTCCTGATACCTAATGATTTTAACTTCACTGGAAAAT
Organism: Nanobdellota archaeon; assembly: GCA_043826105.1. Lineage (GTDB taxonomy): Archaea > Nanobdellota > Nanobdellia > Woesearchaeales > DATDXC01 > JBDRQV01. Next base: position 15,571 of record JBDRQV010000076.1, read on the forward strand.
CAAGGCATTATGACCCTGCTCTCGATAAGAAAGCCAATACAGAGAAGGATGCTTATGTAGTTATCCAAGAAGGCCAGTTGATTTCTGGACTTATGGATTCCAATAATCTAGGAGAAGGTTCTGGATTATTGCTTAGAAATATACATAAAAAGTATGGAAAAGAAGCTACAATAGATATACTTGGAAAGTTATTTAGATTGGGTATTGAGGTATTATTCAGAACTGGATTCACTACTGCGATATCTGATACAGATCTACCTGAGAAAGCACGAAATAAAATTGCTGAAACATTAGAACAAGCTAGAAAAGATGTAGATAGTCTTATAGAACTTTACCAAAGCAATAAATTAGATGGTTTTCCTGGAAAGACATTGAAAGAGACCCTGGAACTTAGAATATTAGAATCACTGAATAAAGCAAGAAATAGGTGTGGTGCCATTGTTGCTGAGGATGCTGACAAAAAAACACATACAATTGTGATGGCAAACTCAGGAGCAAGAGGAAATCTATTGAACCTTGCTCAGATGGCAGCTTGTGTCGGACAGCAAGCTATGAGGGGTAAAAGGATAGATAAAGGATATGAGGGCAGAACATTATCATGCTTTAAAAGTGGAGATCTTAGTCCAAGTGCCAGAGGATTTATTGCAACTGGATTTAAGAAAGGGTTAACCCCATATGAATTCTTTTTTGGAGGCATGACTGGAAGAGATTCATTGATGGATACTGCATTAAGGACACCAAAGTCAGGTTATCTCTATAGAAGACTGGCTAATGCAATGCAAGACCTAAGAGTAGAATATGATCATACTGTAAGGGAAGCTTCTGGAAAGATAATACAGTTCAATTATGGTGATGATGGTATTGATGTATCTAAATCTGAGAATGGTATATTGAACGTTAAGAGGATTATTAAATCACTAGGGTGAGAAGATTGAGTATATACACTGAATATGAAAAAAAACTGCCGAAGAATATAACCGAGCAATTAAAAAAGAATATCCCTTCGGGTACGTCTGAAACTAAAACAAAGAAGATATTAGATAGGACACTTGAAGAATATGAAAATGCATTGGTCCAGCCAGGCGAATGTGTGGGATTGGTCTCTGCTGAGAGCATTGGTGAACCGGGTACTCAGATGACATTGAATACATTCCATTTTGCTGGTGTAGCAGAGATGAACGTCACAATGGGTCTGCCAAGAATAATAGAGATACTTGATGGCAGAAAAACATTGAGTACACCTATGATGGAGATATATCTTGAAAAACCTTATTCTCAAGGACAAGACATAAGAAAACTAGCTCTTTCGATAAAAGAAACAAAATTAGAGGAAATAGTCCATGAGTTTTTGATAAATATCGCAGAATTTACAATAGATGTAAAGCTAAACCTAGATAAGATGAAAGAGTTGGGCATCACTGATAATACAGTTATAAAAGCTATTCAAGGAGCTGTAAAAGGATTTAGCATCAAAACAAAAGAAGATATAATCTCTTTGAAGATGAAAAAAAAGGATGAAAGCCTTAACGAAATCTATAAGATGAAAGAAAAGGTCAAAGAGATACATATCAGAGGAGTAAAAGGAATAACTCAAGTATTACCTGTTAAAAGGGGAGAAGAATATATAATAATCACAGCTGGTTCGAATCTTAAGGAAATATTAAAACTTAATGAAGTTGATAATACTAAAACCATAACTAATGATATATTTGAGATTGAGAAAACATATGGTGTTGAAGCTGCGAGACAAGCCACCATAAATGAGGTCTTTAAGGTTATCGAAAGCCAGGGTTTGAATGTAGATGTCAGACATATAATGTTGGTTTCAGATACAATGTGTGCTTCAGGCATTGTTAAAGGCATTACCAGATATGGTATAGTCAGTGAGAAATCATCTGTATTAGCAAGAGCTTCTTTTGAGACGCCGATAAGACATATAATCAATGCTTCTTTAATCAGAGAAGTGGATGAGCTCAACTCAGTTGTTGAGAATGTTATGCTCAACCAGCCAATACCTATAGGTACTGGTCTACCCAATTTGGTTACAAAAGTGAAATAAAATGGCAAAAAAAGATATAACTGAAATAAAAAAATATTTGAAAGAAGATAAAGTGATCATAGGCACAGATAAGACTTTGAAAGGATTAAGGGCAGGTAAAATGTCAAAGATAGTGTTAAGTTTGAACTGTCCTGAAGATGTGGAAAATGATATAAACCATTATTCAAAGATCAGCAATGTTAAAGTAGTTAAGCTGGATATCCCTAATGATGAATTAGGAATAGTCTGCAAAAAACCATATTCAATTTCTGTTTTGGGAATACTTAAATGAATAGAATAAAATATGATCTGAATCTTATGAAATTTATATCCTTATTTGAGTCTTTGACAAATGCTAAAGTTAAGGATTGTATAGATTCTGAACAACTTATTTTTGTTGTTGAGGAGAATGAGATTGGAAAGGCTATCGGTAAGCACGGAGTTAATGTGAAAAAGATGATAGGTATCTTGAAAAGGCCTATAAAGATCGTTGAGTTCAGTTCAGACTTGTTACAGTTTATCAAAAATTTTATTTACCCTCTGCAGCTTAAAAATATAGGTGATGAAGCTGGACTGGTCACTATATCAGGTGTTGATACTAAAACAAATGGTTTATTAATCGGGAGAGATAGGAAGAATCTGGAGATATTGAAATCAATAGTCAAAAGATATTTCCCTATTGAGGATATAAAAGTTGTTTAAGATATGATCATTAAAGAAAATTATCAAAAAGCCCTGCTTTTTGATGTCTTTGGAAAGCTTTACTTTCCGAAACATTTTTAAATCAAACAGAACTCCAAAATATAAAAATGGGAAAGAAACCTAAGGGATTAAATGCCGGAAACAAACTTAAATCTAGAAGGCATAAGAGTAGATGGCATCTTCAGAAATTTGTAAGAAGAGCCAAAAACTTAAAAGAAAAATCAGATCCATTAGGGGGGTCTTCTCAAGGAAAAGGGATTGTTCTTGAAAAAGTACAGTTTGAAGCTAAACAGCCAAACTCTGCATTAAGAAAGTGTGTCAGAGTCCAGCTTATCAAAAATGGTAAACAGATCACTGCTTTCTGTCCGGGAGACGGTGCAACAAAACTTATTGATGAACACGATGAAGTTGTTGTTGAATGTATCGGCGGTGCGAAAGGAAAATCCAAAGGAGATATTCCTGGAGTAAGATGGCAAGTCATAAAAGTCAATGATCAAAGTCTTAATGCTTTATTAAGAGGAAAGATAGAGAAAGCAAGGAAATAAAAATGGAAATCAAAGCGTTTAACAGGTGGCAACTGGAAGGGATTAAAGTTAGTGATCCTGGTC
>JBDRQV010000077.1:0-24756 GCA_043826105.1 Nanobdellota archaeon
CGATTATGATCTTTACAAAAAAACTTACAGATTGACAGATAAATTCAACAAAGATATGCTTAGAATAGGATTAATGTGGTTGCAAGAATTTAGAAAAAACCCCCATGAAATAAAGAAGAATGCTTAACCGGTCCCCTGAGAACCTTCTTCTTGAAAACCACCCCCCACAATCAAGATTTCAGGGGACCATTCCTTTCCTTTAGGGAAAAAGAGGTGAACGAAACAAAGCCTTGCTTTGTTTCGAGATCACATGAACTGGAGAGCGAATTTGCTCCAGTTCAATTTCATACTTGAAATGTCAGAAATCGAATATTTCTGATCATGCTCAAAAATATGTCTGTTAAGGACATATTTTAGACAGGCGAAAACCGGAGCGTAAAGCTTCGATATCACTGGGCTGGAGAGCGAATTTGCTCCAGCCCATTCTCACTATCAAAAATGAAGCAATTTAATAAATTAGGGATTGTAATACTAACAGTGATAGTTAGCCTGATCTTAAAAAATTATGATTATCTATTCAATACAATGGCAGTAGTCCTGGATTAGAAAGTTTTTTATTCTGATATGATTCCATTCTAAAAATGGCAAAACTCACTGAAAAAAAAGCTATTGAACTATTAAAAAAATACTCTAAAGACAAAAAGTCTTTTGATATAGTGCTGGCACATTCTAAAACAGTACAAAAGACTGCATTAGAGATCGCAGAAGATATACCCTCTATAGATACAGAATATATAATGATGGGCAGCCTGCTGCATGACATCGGAAGATTTGATACATGGCCAAATAATAATGAGAAACACGGGATAAAAGGTGCAGAGATCTTAAGGAATGAAAACCTTCCAGAATTTGCAAGATTAGCAGAAAGGCATTTAGGAGCAGGCATATCTAAAGAAGATATACTAGAACAAGGTTTAGATTTGCCTTTAAAAGACTACCTCCCCATAACAAAAGAAGAAAAGATTATCACTCATGCAGACAATCTGACAGAAGGAGCCAAAAGAATCTCTTTAAAAGAGACAATAGCAAGGTTTGAGAAAGAGCTAGGAAAAAAAGCAGCAAATAAGGTAAAGAGATTAGCAGAAGAAGTAGAAAATATGAAAAAATAAATCGTTTTGCCAATAAATCTATTTTCAATCATAACAAAATTTATAAACCAAATCAAATAAATCAGATAAAGGTGATAAAACATGCCAGAAGATGAGATTGAAGGAGATGATGATATTTATTCAGAAGATGTTAGGGAAGACCTAGTGGATAGTGGTGCTATGAGTCCAGAAGAAGCGGGTTTTATGGCAGGCGCACACGACGACGGTCAGGGAGCCAAATGCAGAAAATGCGGCAGGCCTCTATCAGACGACTTTATCGAAAGAAGAGGAGATGACAGCGAAATATATCGATTCTGTTCTGACGAATGCTGTGAAGAATATTTTAATAAGAAAGATTAATAAATATTGAGTTCAATAAATGCCTATATGCAGAAAAAAGGGCAGGTTGTCGCAGTATTCGCTATTGTTGGGATATTATTAGTATTCATATTTGCTATTATCCTCCAATTAAGGTTAGACTTGGTAGAATATAACTTAGAAAGATCAAAAATAAGCATATCTTCTACACAGCACGACTTGATTTTCTTAAACACCTATTTTGAGGATTGTCTGGAGCAAGTAAGTAAAAAAGCAATCTTATTGACTGCCCACCAAGGAGGATATATCGATACATCAGATGATATGATCCATGGAGATTATGGTGAAAGTGAATACATACAAGAAGACGGTTATAATCTGCCTTATTATTTAAATGGGTCAGAAAAATACACAATTCCTTTAGATGAGATCGAGGAGAAAATTGCCAGATACGCAGTAGTTGAATTTGAAAGATGTATCAACAAAAGTATTCTGAAAAACCTAGGCTTTGATGTTGAACTGCCTTCTGTTGATTATGCAGCTGCTATGTTCAATTTTAATGTTTTAGATGTGAACAGTAATGTAACTATAAATCAGGACGACATAAGAGTACACATAGACTATCCTATTAATATATCTAAAGGAAAATCAAAGATAACCATGGATAAATTTTCTGTAGAGATCCCATCAAGATTAAGCAATATCTCACACATTGTACTTCCCATATTGAGGAGCATCGTATTAGACTACCCGGATCCCACAATAAATGATTATTTCTGTAAGAATGTAACTTATCTAGAGAATAGTATTTATGCTGGGCTGATAAATATCTCAGCAATACATGAGGTAGGTAAGGAATACAAGATAAAATTTATTGGAGAAGAGCCAATATTGCAGTTTGCTGTAAAGAACGTCAACATAACTTGTACTGATTAAGATGCAGGAAGAATTTGAAAAACTAAAAAAGAAGATTAAAGAAAAATTTGAACAGACATTTGAAGTAGATGGCGGAGACATACCTGTTCATGAAAGATACGTCAAAGATGAAGACATAAGGACTTTAAAGAAAAAGAAGAGATTATAATTTGTTGATAACTATCGTGATTTCACCTTTAACAGTCCTGTCTTTTAATCTGGAATAGACATCTTTTGCCTTTCCTCTTATGAACTCTTCAAACTTTTTAGTCATCTCTCTCGCAACGCATATCTCTCTTTCAGGCATCATTTCAGACATCAATTTTAATGTCTTGATTATCCTGTATGGGCTTTCATATATGATTGCTGTCTTATTTTCTATAGACTTAAAAAGATCCATCTTAGCTTTCTCTTTCTTAGGTAAAAATCCATAGAATACAAACGAATCTGTTGCAAATCCAGACGCAATAAGGCCAGTTATAGCAGCCGTAGCTCCTGGTACAGGAACAATCTCGATATCATTCTTTATCGCTTCCCTTATCAGGTAAAATCCAGGATCTGAGATGCCTGGTGTTCCAGAATCAGAGATAATTGAAATCTTTTTATTTTCCTTCAGATGGTCGAGAATATGGACTGTCTTTTTTTCTTTATTGAAATCATTGAACGATACTACTCTTTTGCCTATTATGCCATAATGGTTTAACAAGACAGAACTCCTCCTTGTATCTTCAGCTAAGATGATATCAGATTCTTTCAGAACATCTAATGCTCTTAATGTTATATCTTTTAGATTTCCGATCGGAGTAGAAACAATATATAATGGCATTTTAATCTAGCACAGCCTTTATCCTTCTTACGCCAGCAGCAACACTCTCTTCTTTCTTTATCTTAAAGTGGCCCAATTCTTTGGTATTATCCACATGCGGTCCGCCGCATATTTCGATAGACTTATCCCCTATAGAATAAACAAATACCTTATCACCATACTTATGCTCAAACACACCCTGTGCTCCTTTTTTCTTTGCTTCTTCAACAGTCATCTCTTTACACTGGACAGGCAATTCTTCTTTAATCCTTTGGTTCACCCATTCTTCAACTTTATCTAATTCATCCCTCTCCACTTTTCTGTCAAAATTAAAGTCAAATCTCAATCGTTCAGCAGTTATATTAGATCCTTTTTGAAATATGTCTGGCTTTCCTAAAACCTCTCTCAATGCTTGGTTCAATAGATGAGTCGCAGTATGTAATCTCTTTGTTTCCTCTCCAGAATCTGCCAAACCACCTTTAAATTTCTTTTCAGCACCTATTCTGCTCAACTCTTGGTGTTTTTTAAATTCTTCTTCAAAACCCCTGACATCAACAGATATTCCTTTCTCATCAGCTAATTCTTTAGTTACTTCTATTGGAAAACCAAAACTTTGAAACAGCAAAAATGCCTCTTTTGCAGATATTTTTTTATCAGTAGCCATAACCTCAAACTTTCTTAATCCTTTTTCTAATGTGTTTCTGAACTTTTCATCTTCTTTTTTTAACTCATCTAAAATAAACTCCTTATTTTTCTTAAGTTCACTATATTCTTCACCATGTATCTTAACAACAATCTTAGCAAGTTCAGTCAAAAACTCTTTATCAATGCCGAGTAGATTTCCATGTCTGATACATCTTCTGATAAATCTTCTTAATATATATCCTTGATCTAGATTAGAAGGAACAATTCCTAGATCATCTCCTAATATAAAAGTAGATGCACGAATGTGATCTGTTATGATCCTGATAGACTGTTCTTGTTTCTCATCAGCATTAGTAATTTTAGCCAATTCCTTTATTTTCTCGATTATAGGTTTAAAAGTTTCAATTTCATAAACATTTTTCTTTCCTGCTAACATAGCTATTGTTCTTTCAACACCCATTCCAGTATCAACATTCTGCTGTTTTAATTTCTCAAACTTTCCATCTGCAACTTTATTATATTCTAAGAAAACATCATTCCATATCTCAAAATACTTACCGCAACCACATCCAGGAATGCATCCATCAGAGCATTTTTCAATTCCAGTATCGATAAACATTTCAGTACAAGGTCCGCATGGTCCGGTTGTACCGGCAGGACCCCACCAATTATCTTCTTTTGGTAAAAAATAAATTCGTTCTTCAGGAATACCCAATGATCTCCAGATAGAGGCAGACTCATCATCTTTAGGGGCATCATGATCCCCTTCAAATACAGTAACAGATAACTTATCAGAATCAAACCCTAAAACCTTTGTCAAAAATTCAAAACTCCACTCGATAGCTTCTTTTTTAAAATAATCTCCTAGTGACCAATTTCCAAGCATCTCAAAAAAAGTTAAGTGGGATGGATCTCCAACATTATCAATATCCACAGTCCTTATACATTTTTGGACATCAGCCAATCTTTTTCCCTGCGGATGTGGCTGGCCCATCAAAAACGGAACTAATGGGTGCATACCTGCTGTAGTGAACAATACAGTCGGATCATGCTCAGGTATAAGTGATGCAGATGGTATTATAGCATGCTGTTTCTTTTTAAAAAATTCAAGATACTTTCTTTTAAGTTCTTTTGAGTCCATAACAAAATAGATTTCTGCCCGATTTTTAAAGTTTTTGATTAATAGCTCGTATAATATCCAAAGATTTATATATTTCTTAAATTATAATTATAAAAATGATATTCTTTAAGAAACGTAAGTTAAAAAATAAGTTAACTACTCAGCTAAATTTGATTGAATCAGAAAGAGATAGGATTATAGGCCTTACCCAAAGATAGAATACCCTTCGTTATGATAGGGATTATCGTAATAAACTTCTTTTAACAGACTATAGTGCCCATAAAAAAATCGATAGTTTTAAGGAAATGGGTGAGGTAGCTGTTCAATTAAGAACATTACTAAAAGAGATACTATCAGATGAAGTCGTAACTAACCACATAATTGATAAATATAAAGTGACTGATCTTTTTATATATCATATAGGGACAGGAGTGATAAGCAGAGATATACATGATTTGCGAAAACAATTAATGAAGGACCAACAATTAGAAATAGAGCTAAAAAGATCAGAGGTAAGTATTCTAAATATACTAAAATTAGCTATTAAAAACACTATTAAATTTCAACGTAGATGTTTTGAGATAAAACAAGATGATAGAAATAACGAGTTTAGAGCATGGGTTGCTTTTTTATATCATGCACTACAATGTATAGATAGGGAGCTAGCTAATATATATAGTAAACAATATCAAGAAATTAACGATATCAAAAAACAATTAAAAGAGCTAGATAAAAAATAAATTATTGTATCAGTTTTATAATCTCAATTTTTCTTCTTTAGCTCTATTTTCCGCCATGTACATAATAAATATAGAAATTAAGCGAGAACAACCACCATGCTATCAATATGGTATATGTGATGTAGACACTACCAATCAAAGCATGAAACAACCCATAAGAAGCTAATAATACAAATATAAAGAACCTCAATTGAGGATGAAGTATTATATGCGTAAAATTATCGAACTTATACTTCTTTTTTGTCTTAAACTGATGATATGACAATACAGCAGTGTACAATATCCAAAAACACAGTCCAAAAAAGATAAACACCTCATGTACAAACATCCTGCCGACAATGCTCAGAAATATCACAATACTTATCAATATCATATACTCTTTTGGATGTTTTTCTGGCAAATACACCATAATTCCATATCAAACAAAGAAGTATTTATATTTATCGATATATTTTAAAATAAGATGACATTAATCTTAAAAATGGATTTCAAAAACAAGATCATGTTAGCACCTTTAGCAGGCGTAAACAACATTGCATTTAGAAAGCTCTGCACAGACTTTGGAGCAGACATAGTGTATTCCCAGATGATAGCTTCTAAAGCATTTATCAAAGGAAATATCAAGATGGCAGATTTCTACGATGAAAAAAATGTCATAGCTCAGTTTTTCGGAAATGACCCAAAAGAACTTACAAAATGTGCAACACAGATACAAGATAAAGTCCAGGCAATAGACATCAATATGGGATGTCCTCACTCAGATGTTGTTCAGGCCAAATGCGGATCCTACCTGATGAAATATCCTAAAAAGATTGAGGCAATTGTAAAAGAACTTGTAAAAAACCTTAAGATACCATTGACTGTAAAGATAAGGGCAGGCTTTGACAAAGAACATATAAATGCAGTAAAGATAGCTAAGATCTGCGAAAAGCAAGGGGCAGCTGCAATCGCAGTGCATGGCAGGCCAAGAACCGTAAGCTATAAGCAGCCAGTTGACTATAATATAATAAAACAAGTTAAAGATGCAGTAACCATTCCAGTTATAGGTAACGGAGATATTTTTGAAGGAAAAGATGCAGAGATCATGTATGAAGATACAGGATGTGATTCTGTTATGGTCGCAAGAGGAGCAATAGGCAGACCATGGATATTCAAAGAGATAAAAGATTATTTTAAAGGCAATCGATCAAAAGAGATAGATGTTAAGAAAGTATTTGATAAATATCTGAAATATTGTAAAAAATATAATGTAGAATTCTTAGACGTAAAAGTTCATGCCCAATGGATGACCAAAGGACTGATGGGCGGCAGAGAGATAAGGAATAGCATAAATTCTTCAAAAGACATCGATGGATTAAAGGAAATATACTCTTCAATCCAATAAAATCGATAATTTTTTATATGGTCGTATCTAAAATCATATTATGGAGCTTATATATAATCAATTATTTAAATTATTGGCAGCTGTTCTCCTAAGCAGTTTTATAGGTCTTGAAAGAGAACTAAAACACAAGCCCGCAGGTGTCAAGACCCATGTTCTTGTTTGCGTAGGTGCTACGCTTGTGACCCTATTGGCTGTCAATCCTATTGTTGGAGAAGTGCCAAGAATAATGGCAGCAATAATCACAGGTATGGGGTTTATAGGGGCAGGTGCAATAATAGCTCATGGCTCAGAACATGTTCGTGGCCTTACAACAGCAGCTTCGTTGTGGATTGTAGCTAGCCTAGGGATAGCGATAGGACTCGGTTTCTACATTCTGGGAGTTATCACCGCGATAATAATACTTGTAACATTGTATTTCGGTGAAATAATCGAAAAGAGATTAGCTAAAAGATACCCTTAATATAATATTTGCAATATACTATCAGAATAATTTCTCCAGAATATCTAATGTATATAGTATAGCGGCATGTGTCTGCTGTTTTGTAGGTTTGAACGCTTCCTTCTTTGTATGCACTGAAAATATCCTAACCTGGTTCAATAGATGTACCTGATTTGTCAGTGCAGGATCTAATGCAACATTCTTGTCTTTAAGTTTGGCAATTATGTTTCCCAAGCCTATCCCCGGGCTCTTCTCCAATAGGTCATTGTTAGTAGATTCATAATATTTTCTATGCAGCGCTGTCTCTAATAATCTACCGCATAAGATGATAGAGCTCCTATAACATTCATTATTAAAGCATTTATTCAGCTCTATCAGGTCAGCCTTGATCTCAGATTTTATCTCTGCAGGCACATTAGCCCTAAGGATAAATGTCTGTACGATCGCTTCTTTAGGATAGTTCAGCTGCTTAGTCAAATCAATAAGTTTAGCAGTTACCTTGTTAAGTTGATTCAGATCTTTTACATCTAATTCAGGTATTGACTCTAAGATACTAGTCACAACAGGTTCATTCCTGTGGTCAAACTTAAGCAAAGCAGGCAGCTGCAATGAATCTGACTTTACCATCTTAAGGTTAGACTTAAGATTATTGGAATAATATATCTTCTGTTTTTCAGAAAAATCATAGATCGCTTTCTCTTCATCCAGTTTTTTATTCGGATCCAGGTTGTTTTTGATAGCTAAAGAGATAGCGTTCTGCAGATTCACCAGATTTTTTTGTAATGTCATTTTATATAAAGTTAGTCAACTTTTGTTGTACTCTTAGATTTTTGAGTAAGATGCTTTCTTTTAATAAATTTTCTACATTATAGTTAAATTTCTTTCTGACTAACTCTCTGACATACTTCAACATAAGGTCTTTTGAGCCAAATTCTAATGGCCGAGTATTCATGGTTTTTCTTACAGCTTCCCTTACAACCCATACTCCTAATGGAACAGCATATTCTCCAGTAATAAATCGTAACACCAGTACAGCAGCTTGTCTTTTCATATCATGCAATCTCTCGATGATCGGCAGCCTGGAAGCATAATAACCTCCCCCACAATTAGATGCATAGGTCTTTCTTCCATCATATCCTTCATAATCAGTCATATATTTATAATCGCTACTGACATTCCATTCAGCTTTAGGGGCATATGTCTCAAACAATTCATAAGACCAAACATCAGGCATTAACAGCACAATAAAATAATTTCCAAGATAATTTCCAAAATAAACCTTATAGTCAGAAGAAGGATAATCCTTGATCTTTTTATTGAGGTCTTTAGCTATCATATCATCAGTAGCAGTTATACTCCATCTGGTCGGAACCAGTTTTCTGTCTTTTTTCATCCCGATTGTTCCGACACTTAATATCTTAGTCAAGAAATTCTCAGAAAATCCATGATTATATAGGTAATTTATCGCATCATTTGCTTTTAGGTCAGAATCTGAAAAAACTTTCTCAACTTTATATTCTATCTTTGGATTAGAGGTTACATTGACTTGCTTTAATCTGGCATTTGGGCCAGTAGGTGCAAGATAACTGTCAGTATTCAACTTAAAATATGGCCTATCTTCTAGACTGATCTCAACATCAACAGGTTTAGAGGCTAAACCGACCTCTTGAGCCACTTCTAGCATCTTACTTGTTTGCCTTACATTCATCTTAAACCTGGAATTTATCAATGCAGACCTATAATCTATTATTTGCGGGATTTGAAATTCTTTAGCAGCCCAATAATTAGGTGCATCATAAAGCCATGCATCTTCTCTTTGTTCAGGAGGGCTTAATATGCCTACATTAAGGTTTGGATAGGAGTTATGCCCTACAAAAGGGGCAGGAGAGCTCCCAGAGAAATTATCGCTTGGAAGACTATTTTTGACTCTGATGCCAGCATTTGCTTTGGCAGTTATAGGGCAGAAAGTCCTTCCACAATTCTTCATAGGATTAGATCCTTTACACTTAAGACAAGGAATGTTCATAAAAAGGGGTAGGGCAAATAAGGTTAAATAGTTTTCCAAAGTTTTTTAAATGGTTGGGTATTTAGGTAGATTATGCCCCTAACAGAACATCAAGTGAAAGAGATAAAGGAAGAGCTTGATAATTGTAAGAATCCACTGTACTTCTTCCATGATGATCCAGACGGATTATCATCATTTTTACTATTATATCGATATAAACAGGAAGGCAATGGAGTTATTGTAAAAAGAGCGACCCCTACTGTCGACGAGCAGTTTGTAAGGAAAGTAAATGAATATAACCCAGATAAGATATTTATCCTGGACATAGCAGTTGTCGACCAAAATTTTGTAGATAATGTTAAGGTCCCTATAATTTGGATAGACCATCACGAACCGTTAAAGCTGGACAATATTAAGATATTCAATCCAAGGTTAAATGATAAGTCAGACGGAACACCTGTCACATATCTTTGCCATCAGGTTGTCCAGCAGGACCTCTGGATAGCTGCCGTAGGGTGCATAGGTGACTGGTTTTTACCTGACTTTATCGATGAGTTTAATGAACAATATCCAGATTTAGTAAAAATTGAATCTAAAGATCCCGGAGATATACTATTTAACACAAAGCTAGGCACACTAGCAAGGATATTCTCATTTATTTTAAAAGGAAACACTAGTGATGTTAAAAGATGCTACAAGACCCTTACAAGAATAAAAGACCCATACGAGATTCTTGAACAAAAGAGCCCACAAGGCAGATTTGTATATAAAAAATTTACAAAGATAAATAAGGAATACACTGAGCTCATAGAGGAAGCAAAAAAACAGAAAAAAGATGATGGGATATTGATTTATATATATCCGAAAGATAAGATGAGTTTTAGTGGAGATCTGGCAAATGAGTTATTGCATAAATTTCCAGATAAGCTTATCATAGTTGGTAGAGAAAAAGATAATGAGATCAAGATGAGTCTCCGCTATTGCAGGCCTATAATAAAAATACTTAAAAATGCTTTAAAAGAATTAGAAGGAGGCGGTGGCGGCCACGAATATGCTTGCGGGGCTAATATAAAGACCAAAGATTTTGATAAATTTATCGATAACATTAAGAAAAATTTATAAACCATCTATCAATTCTAGAGAACACTTTAATGCGTCGGTGGTCTAATGGCTATGATAGCGGCCTTCCAAGCCGTTTATCCGGGTTCAAATCCCGGCCGACGCATCGTTTATATAAACTAGCGAGGAGAGAAAATGAGACAAGAGAATAGTGGAAGTGGAAACCGTGGAGGTTCCAACAGAAGGTATGGTGGCGGAGGATTTAATAGAGGAGGCAGCCGTGAAGGTGGCTTTGATAGAGGAGGCAGCCGTGAAGGTGGCTTTAATAGAGGAGGATTTAATAGGGGCGGATTTAACCAAGGTCCAAGAGAGATGCATAAAGCTATTTGTGCAGATTGCAATCAAGAATGCGAAGTTCCTTTTAAACCAACAGAAGGCAAACCAGTATATTGCAGAGATTGTTTTCAGAAACACAAACCAAAAAGATTTAATGATTAATTTCATTATGATGCATCATGTGAACATAACTTAGTTTGTTTTGGTTATTGCAGCTGATGCATATTTTAATTCTATCTTATATTTTATATAGTCAGAGCTATATTCATCTCAATAACTTAAACGATTTTTGGTTAAACTTTACCCGATCTATTGCTGGTTTTTAATTAATTTTTAGTTATGCTGCAACATTTCATTAAATTTATATACTTCTGCTGCCTGATCAATATAAATTGAAGAAAAATATTATCAGATACTCTAAAAAGATTTATTTTAATGGTCTTCTTGTCTCAATTTTCAAGAAGATCATACCATTGATACTGATTTTTTTCAATACTAATATCAAAAAAGTGGAAGGCCAGATTCCTCAAAAAGGCCCGCTATTGATAGTAGCGCACCATGAAGAGTTGACTGATCAATTTATATTAGGGCTGCCGATTAAACGAAGGCTATTCTGGATTGCAGACACAACCTCTCCACATCATCCGGGCAGCTTGGCAGATGCAAAATTTGTTAAATGGCTTTTATTAAGATTTGGTGCAATCCCTATTGATAAGAAGAGGCCTGAAAGAAATTATCATCTTTTTGATTACTTATTATACCTATTGGATAAAGGTGAATCGATAGTATTCTTTCCAGAAGAGTATTTGAGGTCAGAGAGAGATGGAAAAAGGTTTGGTTCATTTAAAGATGGGGTGATAAGTTTGGCTCTTGATTATAGAGAAAGATTTAAAAAAGATATTCCCATATACCCTGTAGGGTTAAAATATCTAAAAAAGAATGGATTGACAGAATCATATATCCGGATAGGTGATAAGATAATCATAAATAACAAGCAGGACCGGAAAAAAGTTTTTAACAAAGTGATCGAATTATCATCTTAAAAATGGCAAAAATAATCTACGGAGTAGCAGGAGAAGGCATGGGTCATGCTACGAGGAGCTGGGTTATAATCAAGGAACTCATGAAAAAGCACGAAGTATGGGCGGTCTGTGGAGATAGTGCTTATGATTTTTTATCCAAGAAAATAAAAAACATCTTGAAGATAGATGCACTCAGGATAATGTACATTAGAAATAAGGTATCCAATATCAAGACTATGATCTATAATCTGAAAACTATGATAAAAGGCAGGAAAATATCCCTGGAAAAAGTCAATGATCTTGTTGCAGATTTTAAGCCAGATCTGGTGATATCAGATTTTGAATATTTTTCATCATTGATTGCAAAAAAGAATAATCTGCCTCTTGTAGTCATAGACAATAACCACATATCCAATAAAGCCAAGGTGACAGTTCCTAAACTTTATTTTAAAGATTATCTGGTGAGCAAGATGATAGCAAATATAATAGCAAGAAAGGCAAAATATTTTCTGATCACAACATTTTTCTACCCTAAGATAAAAGAGAAGAATGTATCCTTCTACCCGCCGATATTGAGAGATAAGATAATCAAGCTAAAGCCATCTGTTAAAGATTATATATTGGTCTATCAGACTTCTAAATCATACACTAAGCTTATACCAACATTGAAGAAGATAGATGAGAAATTTATAGCATATTCCATAAGGGATGACGGCATTGAAGAAAATATAACCTTTAAGAAATTTGGAGAGGAAGAATTTTTTAATGACTTGAAGGATTGTAAAGCAGTAATATCTAATGGAGGTTATTCTCTGATGGGTGAAGCATTGTACTTAGATAAGCCTATCTTATCTATACCTATAGGGGGACAGTTTGAGCAGATATTAAATGCACTATACCTCAAGAAATTGGGATATGGGCTTTTCTCCAAGAGGATAAGCAAGAAAATTGTGGAGAAATTTCTATCTGATCTTGATCATTATCGTGCAAACATAAAAAAACACAAGAAAGAGGATAATTCCAGACTATTCAAGAAGATAGAATCCATAATCCAAGAATTAGAACCCCATGAGGCCGCAGCATCTTGAGCACTGAGGCAACAATCCTTTTTTATCTATAAGCAATTTTCTGAATTTAACAAACTCTTTATCATTCCATATTTCCAATAATGGTTTTTCAGTTATATTGCCTACCTTCACATCTATAAAATCCCTGCATGTAGTGACATCACCATTAGGCATCACATCGACCATGATGAAAGGCGCAACGCATTTGTCATATCCAAACATTTTAGACGGTTCGAGATAATACTTAGCGATATCCTTATCTTTTATATCAGGTATTATAAGATAATCAAAACTCCACTTTTTCTTTCTTATGCTAGATATGGATTTCTGGAATAGATTAGCATCTTCTTCGCTAAATTCAGTAGCATACGATTTCCATGTAAATGGAGTTATCCCTAGGTTCTCTTCAAATATTTTAGTTTGAGCTTTACCTATGGCCTCTGATGTAAACCATGATAGATATAGTACAACAATATCCGGCTTTATCTGTTCACCCATTATCCCGAATGTCTCTTCAAGATAAGGGGCATTTACTTTCGAGATAGTTGTAGATGTCATCACAAAAGGCTTGACACTCTTATATTTTCTTTTCATCTCATTTATCTTATTCAGGCCATTGACAGCAGTCCTATAAGCACCTTTTAAATTTCTGCATTTATCATGTATCTCTTCAGGACCGTCAAAAGAGACCAATACCATATCCCATTTATTCTTTACCATCTCTTCAGCGTATTTTTCCAGCAGCACACCATTGGTAACAACAGATAATATGCACCCCTTTTCTTTTATATAATTCATCAATTCGATAAAATTAGGATATAAGAAAGGCTCACCGCCTGTGACATAAAATATAGGTTTATACCGGGCAACATCATCCACTAATTTTTTATATGTCTCCAATGATAATGTATTTAACAGGTGTTCAGAACCTTCTTTATTCATATACCCATGCTTCCCATACTGGCCGCAGACAGCACATCTATGGTTGCATGCATTAGTTATCCTTAAGCTGATCTGCATAGGAGGCTTCAATGCTTTTCCAGAGCCATTTTTATAGTCAGAATTAGCTCCGATATGTTTTCTGGCCAAACCTTTGGCTAAGTTAATCGTAAGGTCAGGTGCCTGAAAAATCGCCTTAAAAAATAATTTTGTCGGGAGTCTGCTTCTCATTTTTATCATCTCATTTTATATTTTTAAACTAACTACTTTGCTCATGCCATGCTCATTCATAGATATCCCATAAAGTGTTTCTGCTTCAGATATGACAGAATCATTATGCGATATCATGATATATTGTGCTTTATCAGAATATTTAGCGACCAATTTTGCCAATTTTGCAGAATTGTGCTTGTCAAGAGCAGCATCAACTTCATCAAGTATATAGAATGAAGCAGGCTCATGTTCCTGTATAGCAAATATAAACGCTAATGCAGTCATTGTTTTTTCTCCACCAGACAGGCTCCTTATGTCCAAAAACTTAGTTCCTGTTATCTTAACCTTGATCTTCAAACCGCCATCGAATGGATTTTCCGGGTTTTCCAGCTCTAAAAATGCATCTCCTTTGCTCGATAGGGCAGAAAATGCCCTCTTGAAATGCTCAGTTATCACATTATAATGTTCCATAAATAATTCTTTCTTCTTTCCTTCGATCTCATCCATTAATTTAACAACATCAATCCTTTCATTAGCAAGGCTGTCTTTCTTTTCTAATAAAGAGTTATATTCCTTTTCAACTTCATCGTAAATCTCTAAAGCCCTCATATTGACAAATCCTATCTCCTGCTTCATCTTTTCAAATTTGCCTATCTCATATTTTAATTGATCTTCATTCTTCTCAGTATCAAGCTTTACTCCCTCATATTGCTGGAATTCTTGCCTTATGGCAGATAATTGCGCCCAAATTTCAGAATTTTTTAATGAAAGTGTATTATGTTTTATCTCGATCTGTACACTTTCTTCCCTCTTCTTATTTACATCTACCTCATTGTCTTGTATCTCTTTATTAAGGGCAGATTGTTTTGAAAATAATTCTTTGAATTTAGCATAGAATACTTTGGCTTGCTCTTCTTTTTCTTTCAATAGCTCCTGGCTGGATTTGGTTTCCTTCAATAATTTATTATTCTCTTCTTTAAATTCAGCTTCATCTTTAGCTAATTGTTTTAATATTGATTCTATCCTTTCTCTTTCTGGTTTGTGCAATGTATCTGATCTGACATCTATATTCTTAAGTTCTGATCTTAACTCAATGATCTCTTCGTTTGTCTGTCTTAGTTTCTCTTCAAATGTGCTTATCTCAGCTAACAATGCAGGATCCCTCAATTGGGTTATATTGGATTTTATCTGCTGTTTTCTTATCTTTAGGCCGGCGAATTCTTTGTTTATCTCAGTTATTTGGTTGACAGTATCATTGATAGATTTATCAGAAGCGATCTGTTGTAATCTCAATTCTTCTTTCTTATTCTTGGTGATTTCAAGGTCGGTAGGCTCCAGATGGAGGCTTTTCTCTGTCCTTATTATCTCTCCTTCCAGGGCTGCCTTTGTCTGTCTTAATCCATTTATCATCTCTTCATTATCAGCCCTTTTTTGTTCCATGCCATGGATGCTATTCTCAAGTTCAGCAATCTCTGATTTGCAGTTATCTATATCTTTACTTAGTTCCTTTTCCTTAAAGCCCATACCTTTTCTTCGTTTGTCCCTGAATCCGCCCTGCATAGCCCCGCTTAATTCTAACAAATCTCCGTCTAAGGTGACCATCTTTGACTTGCCAACACCCAGGCGTCTGGCAGAGTCTATATTATCTACTATTATAGTATTGGCAAAGATATATTCAAATGCCTTTTTGAATTTAGGTTCAAATTCCACAAGGTCGATAGCCATGCCGTGGGATCCGTTTGATTGGCTTAAATTCTTTATTTGTGCTTCAGTTTTCTTAGAGCTTATCTTTGATAATGGGAGGAAAGTAGCTATCCCTAATTTATTCTGTTTTAGATATTTTATACAATCTGCAGCTATCTTATCATCTTCAACAACAATACTTTTGATCCTGGGGCCAGAAGCTATCTCTAACGCCAAAGCAAATTTTGAGTTAACATTTCCAAGTTCTGCAACAGTTCCATATATGCCTGGTTTTTTCAAGGACATAACTTTCTTAATTGCTATATCTCCTAAAGAAGCTTCTCTGATGCTTACGTTTCTTGTCTCTAAAGCAGCGAGCTGTTCGTTGAACCTGTTCAGTCTATCTTTAGATGAGCCTATTTGTGCAGCAAATGAAGAATCTTCATTCAACCGTTTATTAAGCTCTAAAGTAGTCTTTTTGAATTGATCCCTCTTATGTTTAAGGTCATCAACTTCTTCCTGGTGTTCCTTCTCTATCTCAGCAACTTTTTTTATCTGTTCATCAATTGTGTTTATTTGATGCTGCAAAGAATCTTTTTCTCTGATAAGATTATGTTGTTTTTCCCTTAAGGTTTGGATCTGTTTCTGTAATTCATCTGATTTCTTATCAATTTCATCTATCTCTTTATCCAGGTCAGAAAGATTATCCAGCTTATTTTTCTCTCTAAAAGCCTGTACTTTCTTATTTAGGGTTTCTTTCTCTTTCTCTTTTTCAGCAACAGTCTTTTGTAATTTTTCTTTATCTTCAAGCAAACTTCCTATCTTCCCTTCTGTTTCTTTTATAGTATTGCTTAAGTCCTCTTTTCTCTTTGTTATCTTGACCATCTCACTTTTTATGGTGTCTAATCTGTAATTCTTTCTGGCCAGGTCTATCTTCAATATTTCGACCTCTCTATTCAGGTTGACCTGTTCTACTTCACCCTTTTCTTCGATCTCTTTGGTTATGGAAATTACTTCTTTTTTCTTGATTTCACTTTCTTCCCTTAGTTTTCTTATCTTTTCGCTTGCTTTATCTAGATCTTGTTTTGTTTTCTGTAGTTTTTCTTCAAGATCTTTATGTTCAGCTTCTTTTTTATCTATCTGGAACTTTAACAGAGAAGCCCTGTACATAGTTATCTTTTCATTCATATCTTTAAATTTTAAAGCCTGATCCCTGTCTTTTTTCAGATCTTTTAGATAAGTGTTTCTCTCTTTGAGGACCAGATCTGCATCATTCAGCTTTTTTTCAACTTTATCAAGTTCAAGCAGCGCCTTATGTTTTTTTTCTTCATAGACCCCTATACCTGCGATATCCTCTATCAACATCCTTCTTTCAACAGGCGGCATCTCTACAAATCTGACTATATCTCCCTGTAATATGATGTTATATCCATCAGGATTTATTTTTGCAATATTCAATAGATCTAGCACTTGTTCTCTTGTCCTGACATTATCATTTATCTTATATATGCTTTGGCCAGTTTCTCTGACTATCCTTGTAACTTTGACCTCTTCATCTTCTGTAGGGAATATCTTACTGGTATTGTCGAAATAAATGCTTACTTCACCATGTTTCGCAGGCTTTTTGGTCTTTCCACCATTATATATAAGATTAGATGACTTCTCAGCTCTCATCGATTTAGCAGAACTTTTGCCTAAAACAAAACAAAGGCTGTCTAGGACATTTGATTTACCAGAACCATTAGGTCCAAGAATTACACTAAACTTAGGTCCGAATAACAATTCTGTATGCTTTGCAAAGCTTTTAAAGCCATGCATAACCATTCTATTTATTTTAGTCATGAGATAAATACCCTTTTATTTTAATTTTGATATTGAATTAATAAAGGTTTTGATTTATATTTTCATATTTTTATCACTAAACTACGATTATTTCTGCTTTTTTCAGATCAGCAAGAATTCACCGTCGATACAGATTATGCTCCAGTCTAAAATAAAACTTAAATAATTGTCTTACTATATGGCTACATATTCCATACTTTTTGAATTATCAGAAATCCTCTAATCTTTTCTGATTTTTCATATTCTCATATTTTTTATAAGATGACCAGGAATGCCTGAATATCTCGGGATATTTTTCCCAATTTTCCTTAAGAAATCTTTGTGTTATCTCATTAGAAGGATACCCCGGTCCACAATTGCCATATTTATTCTGGATCTTCTCTATCTCTCTGTCCCTGACTACTTTCGCAAGGATGGAAGCAGCCCCAACATATACTCTTTCCAGGTCAGCTTTATGCATGCATTCCAACTCAACCTTCTTGTTTTTCAATAGGTTCATCAAGTAATCTGAATAAGCTTTGCAATTATTAGAGGGACTGTCTACAGTGACCATATCAGGCTTTAGCTTGTTTATTATCTCAGCTGATTTGTGGGCTTCTAACCAATTCAGGTTCAGCTCTTCTGACTCAAGAGCCTTATCTATCTCAGCAGGTTCAGTTATGATTATCTCAAATGCTTTGACAATTTTCTTGATCTTATCAAACATATATTCTCTTTTTTCTTTGCTAAGCAGTTTAGAATCCGTCACACCCATAGCTTCTAATTTAGGCAGGTCTTTCTTATCGATCAATATGCCTGCCATTACCATGGGACCTATCACAGGGCCTCTTCCAGCTTCATCAATACCGCATATCAATGTCATAATCAGAAATAAACAGCTTTATTTTAAATATTTATCGAACCATTCGATGGAAATCGCCATAGCTTCTTCTTCTGTTTCAACATCTTTTGTCCCATTCTTCAGCTCAAAATCATGGCCCAAATATCCATATGTGATAAATTTATAATTTTTTCCATACTTGATCAACTGATTTTCTAAGTCAATTGCATATTCATACGGCATTAGGTTATCTATCTTTCCATGGAATATCAACAACGGAGCATTTATTTTCTCAACACAATAGATTGCGGATCTTTTTAACAGTTGGTTGTCCAGCTCATTTTCAGGCATTGGCTTTTTGACTGCTGAGACCCATGGCATTACCGGATCATCAGCTCCTTTAATATTCTCAAATCTTTTTTTGATATCTGTTGCTCCCCAAAACTCAATGCCTACCTTAAAATCTTGGCTTAGTTCCATGGCCTGCACAGTTATAGCCCCACCATGGCTAAATCCCATAACTCCAATCCGGTCTTTATCAACTTTGTTGAAATTCTTTCCACATTCCAGCAGATTCAATACATCTGTGGTTTCTCCTAAAGCAACTTCAATCTGTCCCTCAGAGCCGCCCTCTCCTCTGTACTGTGAAGCTAAGACAACATACCCGTTATTTGCCAGCTCCCTTATCCAATTCATCTCTTCAATACCAGCCCTTCCGCCATGATTGAATATGATCAAAGGCAAATCATCAACAATCCTTGGGTCTGCCATAATCCCATTTATCTTTAATTTTCCACTATAATATTCAATATTGCTTATGGTAATGTTTTCATCTTCTTCAATCACATCAATCACATTGAAGTCTGAACAAGAATAATCTTTTTTTTGTATAGCACACTCTTCAACAGTCGTGCAGGAAGTTATAAAAATTATCAAAATCAGTAAAAATATGCCTCTTTTTTCCATTATCTCTATTTTTTTACTAATTAAATATATAAAAGTTTTGGAATCTATATCTAAAACTCATCCAATCTTATATCCTTCCTAAATTTTTCTTTCTCGACCTTTAAGCTGCCCCAGTTATGAAACTTTTTAGGGATATTCTTTAAGAAATACTTCTTATTCTTCCTTTCTTTGATAAACTGTGAATCATAATAGCCTTCCCAGACAGAATCTTCATCAAATTCTGTCAGATCAGACAATATTGAGTTTTCAGGCATTATCTTCTCAAATTCAGGGAGCAGCTCATCAATTTTCTTATCATAAATAACCAGATCAGTTGTCTTAGATATGACAAACGTTCCTCTTTTAGATTCGACCATTATGGTAAACATCGGAAACCTAGATAAAAACCATCTAGCTACCAGATCTTCAACAAAATGTTCAGGATCAATTGAGCAGTAAACAATAGAGTGCTTGCTTATCTTCATACGGCAGAATGCTCTTGACCTTTGGTAACATCCAGCTACCTGCCTGTTCCAGTTATACACCCTTCTGGCTTCAGGTGTAGCTAAATTCTCGACAAAAACAACATCCTGCTTTCTGACTATATCATAAACTTTCTTGTCAAAATTCTTATGCCGGTTTGCCAAATTAAATTCTTTATGCATATTCCATCAGCATTTTCTGTCTTTTTCCATCTAGTCTTATAAATGGCAAAGCCCTCTTAAGGACTATCCCCATATTTTTCAATTGATCCTTCTTGATAATCTTAATACTATTTTTCTGCATATCTAATATGCGATGCGCAGAAGTAGGACCGATTCCAGGAACCCTTATCAATTCATTCCATGATGCTTCATTCAGATCAACACCACCATCAAAAAAATTTCGGGCCAAAGCAATTTTTGGGTCGATATTAGGGAGCATTTCATCTTCCATTATCTCTTTAAACTCTTTTAATGGGATATGGTACTTGCGTAGCATAAAATCAATATTATACAGATGATGTTCTCTCAATAGGCCAATCTTTCGCTTACTTTCAAAAGGAGTCTTTGGAACAGGTACAAAAGCAGAATAATATCCTCTTTTAAGATTTATATTTTTATACTCCCAATCGATCATCTTTAATATTTCCATATCAGTTTCGTCAGAACCTCCGACCACAAGTTGAGTTGTCTGGCCAGAGTGCAGATTCATCCTTTTTAACCATGCCTGTCTGCGTAATATGTCTATCTTATAATCTTTTACAGACGAAATCTCTGACATCCTTGATTTATTCGGAGCTTCCAGATTTATAGACATCCTGTCTGCAAACTCTGATGACTGCTTTATCAGCTCATAAGATGTACCCGGCAACACCTTAAAATGGATATACCCCTGAAATTTATACTTATTACGGATTAGATTACAGGCTTCAATCATCCTCTCAGTAGTTGTATCGGGATTATTCTCAACTCCCGAACTTATAAACAATCCTTCTACATAATTTCTAACATAAAGGTTCATAAACACTTTGGCAAATTCTTCAGGCTCAAACCTCGTCGGTTTTTTATTACATCCTGCAGAATTAGCACAATATTTACAATCAAATGAACATGCATTAGAATATAATGTCTTCCATAAAGAGATGCATTGGCCATCCTCTGTAAACGAATGACAGATCCCACAACCAGCAGCATTACCTATCCTATCTGTGCCGCTAACTTTCCTGTTAGACGCAGAACTAGCGCAAGTGTCCCATTTAGCAGATTCACCTAAGATTTTAACTTTCTCTAACGGATCCATTTTTTAATGTCTGTTTTTTTAATTCACTATAAGCATAATCAGCGATTTTCTTAAGATTAAACACATCATCCTCATTATATTCCACTAATAGGTTTAAATAATAATCATCTCCAGAACCTTTGAACATCTTCCATAACAACAAAGGATCACCATTGTATATCTTCTCAATAATCTTATTCCTTTCTATACCTAATCTCTTTTCAATCATCTTTAATCCGCCTTTCAATCCGATCCTGGAACAAGCAACCCTTAGGTCAAAGTTAGGGACATTAGGCAACACATCAGGATATCTTTTTTTAATAAATGGGACATCAAAAGTTGCGCCATTAAAAGTGATGATCAGGTTATATCTGCTCAATTCCTCTCTTAACGATCCATAATCCATATTGATGCTCTTTATCATCGTCTTAGTATTTAACCCATCAAACAATCCGATCAATGTGATATCATCATAACTGCCAACTCCAGTTGTTTCAATATC
The DNA here is from genome assembly GCA_043826105.1 of Nanobdellota archaeon. GTDB lineage: Archaea > Nanobdellota > Nanobdellia > Woesearchaeales > DATDXC01 > JBDRQV01. The sequence goes on from JBDRQV010000077.1 coordinate 21,649, forward strand.
TAAGAATACTGCCTGATCTTTAAAAAAATCATAGATCCTCCATGTCTCAGATTGTGGTAATCTTTCTAAGAAATATCTGCTATTAAAACTATAGAGTGCACTTTGTGCATCTGCTAATTGTCTGTCATAATACTTTTTTCTATGATCTGAAATGCCTCTTATCTTCTTAGCCTTTAAGAAATCATCCCAATTGGTTATGCCCTGGCTCCATATACTTTGTTCTGTTCTATATTTTACCCTTTTCAAAAAAATGAAGCTTTGTTCGATCATCTGATTGCTCAGTTAACTATAATTTACCATGTTTAACCATATTTAACTATCTTTTCGATAGTCTCCCTATTTAAATACGCTACGCATATCTGTCCAGTGTCCAGTGCTTACTAGATTATTGATGATTAGGGCCTAAAAACTATAAATTTGCAGGAATAAGCCTTGTCTAGTGGTTTGATAAAAAAATATATAAATAAAACAGCATTACCTTTATTAAAATGTTCAGCTTTATTCGAAATCTATTCAAACAACCAGAACCAGATACAAGCTCTTTAAATCTATCTGATCTTAAGGAATTCTTCAACCAACAATCGAGGGATTATACTAAAGATTTAAACGAAAATATTGAAAAATTGAAAGGTAAGATAGCCCTGGAGATACATAATACAAGACAAAACTTAAAAGTTCTTAAAAACGCAGAGTTAAGGAACCAGAATGTGCCTATAAAAGCAAGACAATTTTTAGATGGCAATAGGGAATCTTATGTGAGGACAGTAAATAATCTGATCGAAAATATCTCTTTAGGCAATAGCTATGATTCATTATTCTCATTTTCAATCGATTTTGACCAAAAACTAGAAGACTTTGCAAAATCAACAACCAAACCGTATAAGATTCTTCAGGAATTTCTTGCTCATGAATCAAGAGAGATAGCATTGAACATAAAAAATCTGGATTCTTTTTCAAAAGAACTAAAAAAAGCGATAGAAGAAAAAAATCTAGGCAAACTTAAGAAATTAAAAGATAATATACTAAGTATAGATAGTATAAAAGAAAGAAAAAATAGCTTATTGAAGGAATTAGCAGAAAAACAAAAGCTAAAAAAAGAAAAGCTAGAATTAAAAGAAAAACTGGTCAATCTTCATGAAGAGATAAAATCAAGCAACGAATATACAGATATGTTGTCATTGAAAGAGCTTAAGAAAAGGACAGCGATACAACTTGATAATATAGAGAGCAACCTATTTCATTCATTCTCAGTTATCAACGCTGCGTTAAGGAAATATGCAAGGATAACTCTAAAAGATGTAGATTTATTGGAAAACTACATAGACGATCCTGTCAATATGTTGTTAAAGGACGAAGACCTGAACATTCTTGAGTTGTTGGAAGGAACAAGGAAAAACATACTCAACAACAGCATTGAATTAAAAGATAAGAAAAAAGACAAGACATTGGATGAGATAAACAAGCTGAACGAAGAATTTTTCAAAAGTTTCAAGGCAAGCTATTCCAATACTAAACAAAAGATGGCAGAATTAGATGAAAAGATATCCAATAACAACTCTAAGGCAAAATTAGCAGAATTAAACGAAAAACTTGAAAATGTTATCCTTTCATTGCAGAATCTGGATGGTGCTATATCATCCCTAGAGCAAGAATCTAAAAAGATAAATATTGAAAATATGAAGATAGAATTAGAAAATCAGATAAAAGATGTTTTTGGACTGGGCATATCTATTCACTAGCCCCATAATCCTTATTGCCTTTCAATGCTTCTAAAGCTTCTAAAGTTCCTTTAGTATATAGCTTGATAGATGCTCCTCCTCCTGTTGAAACAACACCCTTTAATCCATGATAAGCCTCTAAAGTTTCTCCTCCACCCATTATCACATAGGCATCCTGTAAAATTTCAGCGATCTTCTTTACAGACTTATCAAAACCACAATCAAAAATACCAGTAGGTCCAAATATGATGGCAATCTCAGCTTTTTTTATCTTTTCAGCCATACCCTCATCAATAATGATGTCAGTTATCATATGGTCTTTTGGCACACCATCTTCAATACTCACTTCCTTGCTTCCTTTAACATCATAAACTGATTTAGCCACAACAACATTTTCAGCTAAAATTAGATTAAGGCAGGCATCAGCAACCTCTTTGCCCTTTTTAGAATAATCCTTGCCATCATCTACAGTTAATGAATTTCCGGTCTCATATCCCTGTCCTTTGCGTATGGTATTATATACTGTTCCACCAACAAGTATATTATCTACAGATTTGGAAAATTTAGAAACAGCCTTTAACTTCTCCTTGATCTTCTTTCCACCAACGATCAATAATTTAGAGCCTGTCTTTTTCCTAGCATCATTCCATAAGTCAAGCTCTTTTTTCATCAAAAAGCCTATCCCTACTGGCTTTCCATCGTCTATCATCTTCAATGCACAGGCTGCAATAGATGCCTGCCATCTATGCGCAGCTCCGAAACAATCGTTAACATACACATCCCCCAGTTTGGCTAATGAATCAGCAAAATTAGCATCATTTGCCTGTTCTTCTTTATACAGCCTTAAGTTCTCTAACATCAATACTTCGCCATCTTGCAGTTCGTCTACCATGACTTCAACTTCTTCACCGATAGAATCAGGAGCTAACTTTACTTCTTTACCAAGTAACCTGCTTAGATGCTCAGCAACAGGTTTAAATGTGTTTTTCTCCTTTACAACTTTGATATCTATACCTTCTTCCAGCTCTTCTTGCGGTCTTCCCAAATGAGCCATAATGATCAATTTTCCGCCCTTTTTTATGATATATTCAATAGTAGGCATAGAAGCTTTTATCCTTGTATCATCTTTTATTTTTCCATCTTTCACAGGAACATTAAATTCAACTCTTAACAGGACTCTCTTTCCAGCAAGGTCTAACTCTTCAACTGACTTTATATCCATCCAAATCACCCCATTAGAATAATCTTTCTATAATTTATATATAAACATTATTATGCTGAGTTATATAAGTCTGAATTTCTCTAATATCCTGCCAAGGATTTTTTTCTTTATATGTATTGCATCATAAGGGCAGATCTCATGGCAGCAGAAACACATTATACAATTATC
>JBDRQV010000078.1:0-6410 GCA_043826105.1 Nanobdellota archaeon
GCTATCATATCTTTATCTCTTAGATCATTCTCAACCCGATTTAAATCTCCATCACTTAATTTAGGAAGGGTCCCTAATAATCTTAATACATCTGAACTAATATGTGCGGCATCATGCTCGAATTGGACCATCATCTCTTCGAATCCAGTTATGATTTTTGTTCAAAACTCATTCTTACCTTTTGCGTCGTTCTTACCCAGATTGATTCCGCTCTTTTTTATTCCTGAAGCTAATGCATGCAGTATTCGTTCTCTTATGATCAATTAATTCATATATCTTTTTATGACGATCAGATATTGAAGATAACCATGATCATTTCTGTCAGTTCCTTTTTTTGCCCTATTTCCCTCTATAATGCTATCTATTGTTCTGGAGAATTCTTCGCTAAGTGAATGACCTTCAATAGCTTCATAACCATCTACAACCAATCTTCTTGCTTTTTCTGAAGTGAAGTCCATTTTGCTTTAGAGGTAGATATTTATTTATAAATATTATTATAATTAACTACTTTTTAGAAGTAATACTTCCTCAGGTGTTAAATCAATCAAATAAACATTTCTGTCCTATTCCAACAAATATGTCCAAAACAAAACATTTATATATGAGCTGTTCTAAGGATATGGTTGAGCGGTGTGTTTAAGTAATAGGGTACCAAACTATCGCAAGACATGCACGCTCCATCTCATGGGGGCCAGCAAATGGCCCATTTTTTTTATAATCACAAATGAACAAGGACTACAAGGGGCAAACAGAGTTATCAGAATATATGGACATAACTCCTATCTGGCTTTCTCCACGCGTAGTCAATGAGGTCAAACAAACCAGATTCGGCAAATGAAAGAACATGTTGGGGGTGCAGTAAGAAAGATCTATCCTAGTTCTAAAGTCATCTCTATAACACGATTGACAAAGGGCTGCATCAATAGGACATTCTCAGTCAAGATAAAAAATCCGGATAAAGATATAATATTCAGGCTTTATCCTAAGGACGGATGGAAGTCTGAGAAAGAGAAATATATCTATGGCCTAATCTCAAAAAAAACCAATGTTCCTGTGCCTAAATTTCTTAATATAGACACATCAAAAAAATTATTTCCTCAGACTTATGCTTTGCTGTCTAAGATACCTGGCAAAGAGCTGACTAAGAACAATACAGGACAGATCAAAGAAGCAGGAAATCTATTGGCCAAGATACATTCTATAAAGTTTAATAGATTTGGATGGATCGTCGGAAAGAAAATCGATCCAGGATTCAAGAAATGGGAAGAGTTCTGCAATTTTGATTTTAACCATAAGATAAATAATCTAAAGGAACATAAGAAAATTAGTGTTTCAAAGATAAAGGATATAATCAATTATTATAAAGAGAACAAACATGTTTTAGACATAAAAGATAAGCCATGTTTGATACATAAAGATTATCATTTCTCACATATATTGAATTATAAGAATAAGATATCGGGGATAATAGATGTTGAGTGGGCTATATCTGGCCATAATGAGTTAGATCTGGTAAAGTCAATAATGTGGATGTTTCCTAATGATAAGAGATTGCAGAATATATTTCTTGGGGGATATGGGATAAGATTAGAAGATTTAAGTGAGAGAAAAGAAATGTATGAATTTCTGATAAGTGTGTCGTCAGCTTTATTTTCATGTGATCTAAAATCAGACAGATGGTTGAGATATAATATGAAGAAGCTGGAGTCAATATTAAGATGAACATAACTAAAGCAACAGAACAGTATATCTTACAGCATCCTTCTATAAAGGATTGTTTAAGAAAGGGTATGATCAATTATTCAGCCCTGACCAGAAAGATCACAGAAGATCTGGACATGGATATCAAAAAGAATTTTGATGCTATACTGATAGCCTGCAGAAGGTTTTATCGAAAGCTGAAGAAGGAGCAAGTCATGGATAATAAGATAATAGAGATATTGAAGAAAAGCAAGTTAGAGGTAAAAAATAAGATATTGGTGGCAGTGATCGAGAAAGATGTGTATTTCAGCCTCATCTTAGATCTGCAGAAGATCATAAAGAACCAATCAGGAGCATTTCATGTTATACAAGGAAGCACTACAATAACTTTGATCACAGCAGATGAGTTTGAAGATCAGATCAAGAAATTATTTAAGGGAAAGATAGTGAAATTAAGCAAAGATCTGGCAGAGGTCAATCTGAAGAGCACTGGCGATCTGGAGAAGACCCCAGGTGTAATGGCTTATCTTACTTCTTTGTTAGCTGAAAATGGAGTCAATATTGTAGAGACGATGTCAACATGGACAGATACTTTGTTTGTTATTTCTGAAGAAGATATTGCTAAGGTTATGGGTCTGCTGAAGTTTTAAATTATATAATCTATATAAAAGTTATAAAAACAGTAAGATTTTTAAATAGATATATACTTCTGAAGTATATTCTTCTAAGTGTTTTAGAGGTAATTGAAAAATGAATAATGGGTGTAATAGGATATTGGTTGCGGATGAGGCAATGCCTTGGCTAGTTGATAGGTTCCAGTTAAGGGGTCAAGGAGTTACAGTAGATATAACTTCGAAGTTTACAGATGCTGATAAACTGATTGCCAACAATAAACCTGCTTTATTAGTTGTTGATCCACATGGAGTTAATGGAGTAGATAATATTAGTGAGCTATTACCTGGATTTATGCTTAATGCAAGGGCAAATGGAATTAGAGTTGTAGTTGCATCAGAGTATACAGAATCAGAGTTGAAAGATCTTTATAATCTAATGTCTGGTTCACATTATGATGGTTATTATAGAAAACCAACTTCTTTACTTAATATGGCAGATTATAATTAACCCTTAACAATACCTTCTTTATCTAATAAATGTCCTAACTTTTCTTTTTTTGTATTTAGATATTTTTCAGAATTCTTGTTCGCTTTAACGATTAAAGGAACCCTTTCAACAATCTTTATCCCATATTTTTCCAATCCACTTATCTTAAGTGGATTATTTGTCAACAACCTGATTGTGCTAACTCCTAACTCAGATAATATCTTTGTTCCAATAGTATAATCCCTTAAGTCAGCCTTAAATCCTAACTGTTCATTTGCTTCTACAGTATCAGCTCCTTTATCCTGCAAGGCATAAGCTTTGATCTTATTCAGCAGACCAATACCTCTCCCTTCCTGTCTAAGGTATACAAAAACACCACCTTCTTTACCAATCTTTTCTAATGCCCTTTCCATCTGTTCACCACAGTCACATCTTAAGCTGTGAAACGTATCTCCTGTCAGGCATTCGGAATGGACTCTGACTAAGATGTTTTCTTTTATCTTACCACTGACTAAAGCAGAATGTTGATTTCCTTTTTCATCTTCATACACATGTATGGTAAAATCTCCATAAAACTTTGTAGGCAGCTTTGCTGTTGATCTTTTGACTATATCCATAAAGAGATGAAATCAGAAGTTAGTTTAAAAAGTTAATGGAAAATGTAAATTAAGAATGAGTGGCTAATCTCTACTATACACTTCGATAGTTTGTTTTTTTCTCTTGTTTAGTATTGGTCCTAAACCTACAAAATAATCATGGTTACCTTTTTTGACATCATCACTAATCAGTGCGATCTCACCTAAGGCATGCGATCTTATCTGCGCTAATTCTGGAAGTCTATATATTCTATTACCTTTCTTAAATATTGGAATTAATAGACTCTTGCCTGTCATAAAATCTAATGTTAGCCCATAACCAATTGAATTAGTTATATTACCTATACCTCTTAGTGGTTCATCTACAGCAAATATTCCATCTGCAAAATACTTATCATCCTTACTATATCTATAAGCCATTTTCTTTCCTGGCGTACTTATCTTATCTTTATCTCCTGATAATTTGATTACATAACTATCTCCTAATTGTACCATCCGGTATACAATCCCTAAAGAAGATGTACCATCTGCTGTAACTAATTTTGTTCCTGGTGCATCTATATCTATGCAGGCACCAGCTTCTTTCAATCTTTTTCTTTTTTCTTCATCAATATTTTCTGAAACAATGATCTTAACATGATGGTATCCGTTTTTATCTAATATCATTCTGACAACTTGGCTATGATCTGCTAAATCACCACTATCATCTTTTAGGGCAAAGTTGTTTATACTTATATCACCTGCTGCAGATATTGCATTATATGTGCCTTCTATATATTCATAAGTATCTATAACAAATACACTTTTATCTCCCATGATAGTGGCATAAGCCCTAAAACTGTCTGTTTCAGAGTTAAAAGCTAAAACACCATCATGAGTAGGGAGATAATGTAATGGGATTCCAAATAGTTGTGCAGCAAGTACATTTGTCGTTCCTGCTGAACCGCCTATATATGCAGACCTTGCTGCAATAACAGATCCTTCAACACCACCTTGTACTCTTGTAATTCCACCCTCGATAAAAGGATGCTCTCCAGCTAAACTTATCCTAGCAGCCTTGCTGCTTACGAGAGTAGCGAAGCCAATTTGGTTTTTCAAGTAGTTGCCTATAAAACTTGCAATAGGTAGTGGGGCAGTAACCTGTATGATCGGAAGGTTTGGCTGAGCCATAGAACCTTCTGTCATAGCTTCCAAATCACCATCAAATTTAATTTCCCTCATATACTCAAAAAAGGAAGGGGGCATATTGAACTGTTTTCTTAAGAAGTCAATATCATTTCCAGTAAGATGAAGTTCATCTAGGAAGTGAATGATATCTTCTAATCCGCTGAATATTGTAAATGATCCGTTGAATGGATTTTTCCTATAATATAGATTAAATGTAGCTATCTCATCAGCTTTTCCATTTTCAACATAAGCAGCCATATCAATAAAGCCGCTAAATGAATTACACATGGCGGGATTGATCATAGAAAGATGAGTTTGATGCATGATAGTAAGTGTTCTAAAACAATATATAAGTCTTTCTTTGACTACTACTTTCGGATAATAATATTTGTTACAATACTCACATAACGTTTATATAAGATATACTTAAGACAGGTGTTTAGGGGATTTAGTTGACTACAAAAAAAAGACCTAGAATTATAGTTGCAGGCAATGCAACAATAGATGCATTTGTTTTTGATCCTTTTACTGTTAGTGACGACGGGATCAATTTACATGTTCAATCAGATTGGGTCACTGAATCATTTAGAGTAGATGATGCTCCAGTTAAATTAGGCTATAAACATAGGGTAAATCAACCGCTTGATATGAAGGTTATGGGTTTAAAACACCAAAATAGGCCAGGCGGAGGGGGATATAATAGTATCTCAGCTATAAGTGAGTTAAGACTAAACTGGAGTCCTCATTTAATATATATAGATGTTTCTTATGCCCATATGTTAATAACTAGGGGATTAAGAGAAAATGGAATAACACATCATTTTTTTGAGCAGAGACCAGTACCTACTAATATAATATTGGGTGGAAGGGAGGATAAGATTCTTCTTAAAGGGCCACAATTAGGGCGGGTAGATCCAGATGAAGAACATGTCTTGACAATAGCTGATCTATTAAAGGGCGCAGATTCAATGTTGATCAATAGTGTTAAAGATCCAGGTTTTGTTTCACAATATATTGAAAAAGCAAAACAAAATAATATCAGCCTATATTTTGTAGTTACAACCTCTTTGGACAGGCAGTTTTTGAAAGACAATGTGTTTCCTGCTGGTGTATTAATATTGAATTATGATGATCTATGGCATATGCATCATGATAAAGATCCTAATCTAGATGAGAAAGAAAAACTAGAGCTGGCCAAGGAAACTTTAGCTAATATCAGGAGAGATGGGTTGTCCCCTTATAATATATATGTCACTCTTGGTAAGAATGGAATGTATTGTTCATCTCCTCTTGAATCAGATAAATTTTACCATGTAGAATTAAGGCAGCAATCAGCCAAACAAGTAAAGCGATCGGTTTTCAGTAATTCGGGAAGTACACTTGGGGCGGGCGATGTGACAGCTGGTTCTATCTTGGCTTATGAGCGAGCTTTTGAACATGGTATACTTTCTGTGGAGAGAAACCAATATATGCCCCAGATAGCAATGCTTGCTTCACAAGCAGCAATAGAGCACCTAGGATGTAAAAAATATTTTGATTTTGATTGTTTTCAGGTAAGAGAAATTAATTTTAGATAGATTATATATCTTCGTCTTCATCTATTTCGCGCATCTCTTCAGATGTTCCTTCATCATTTGCTTCTTCATAGCCGCGCATGAATGCTTCTTCTTCAGGGCTTAGTGCGTCACCGTCCATCATGTCTTCCCTAGCTTCGTCACCATAGACTGAACTGTCATCAAATTCTACTAATTCATCGTCAACATCTCTTGCCATTAAAATCCCTCCTTAGAATTCAGACCAGCAAACAGGTTATTTATATATTTATGCTTATTAAAATTTATAAAT
>JBDRQV010000079.1:0-8380 GCA_043826105.1 Nanobdellota archaeon
AATCATAAATATCATCATTAGAACAATAAGGAGTATTTTTCCAATAAGGGTTACCGCAGTTAGAATTTGAATAACAAGCTATACTGCTACATACCCCGCCTTCATCTATACTACCGTCACAGTCATTATCTTTGTTATCACATACTTCTGAAGAAGCGTAATAAGGGGGACTAGCTCTACTTTGTATATTTGAGCCGCCATTACAATTAGCATCACACTCATCTACATAGTTATCATTATCATTATCAAAATCATCATAGCAAAACTCGATAGGTTCACCACCGGGAGAACATATCTCACCATTGGGGCCTAATGGAAGACCAGAACAATCAGGGTCATCACATGTTCCATCACATGCATCACAATCTAATCCACATTGAGGATCACTGCAATCTGTTTTACAATCACAATCATTATCTATCCCATCATCACAAGGACCATTATAAGGCGAAGTACCGAGGCAACCATCATACGGAAAACATCCGACAGGTGACTCAACCCCATTGAAAGAGTCCGGAACACAAACACAGGTATCTAAAGTTTTAAAAGGAAGTTCAGTAAAAATTTTATCAGGTTCATATTTTTCAAAATTGGCAGAACTAATTATATGAGGGATTAACAATAACGCAATTAATAAACATATCATATATTTTATTTTCCTAATCTTAATCCCCCACAACGTAATTTATTATAAGGATGTCGTCAATACTTAAAAACATTTCTATGTTTTGGAGTTTGGAACATATTTAAAAACATCTAATCTCTAAAAATCATCAATACACCTATTATCCATAAGATTTATAAGTGACCCCAAAACTGAAATATAGATATGGGAGAGAATAAACCAAATCATCTTCTTGAAGGATCAATATCCAAGTCCATAATAATGATAGCTCTGCCTGTGATATTTGCAAACATACTGCAGACAGTCTACCAGCTTATAGATACTTTCTGGGTAGGCAGGTTAGGTGCAGAATCAGTAGCAGCTGTATCTTTAAGCTTCCCTATAATCTTTTTTTTGATATCTTTGGCCATGGGGCTTGTCATGGCTGCCTCGATCCTGGTTGCGCAATACAATGGAAAGAATGATAAAGAAAATGTATCTCTGGTAACAACCCAAACATTCGGCTTGATATTATTGGTAGGTACTATCCTTAGCATCGTCGGTTTTTTTTCATCAGAATACATACTTTCTTTCCTTACTAAAGACCCTATCGTGCTGGAACAGGCAGCATCTTACCTTAAGATATCCTTCTTAGCGATAGTAGCCATGTTCATCTACAATTTGTTTCAGTCCTCATTGAGAGGAGTAGGGGAAGTCAAGATACCTGTAATAATAATCTCGATAACAGTACTATTGAATTTTTTTCTTGATCCTATATTTATGTTCGGATGGAATTTTATCCCTGCAATGGGCGTTTCAGGAGTTGCCCTTGCAACACTGATAACAGAATATCTTTCAGCAATAATAGCTGTAATCTTCCTGATAAAAGGAACATACGGTGTAAAGCTAAACCTAAAAGATATGATTCCAAGATTAGTATGGGTTAAGAAAATATTCAGCCTGGGCATTCCTTCCTCCCTTGAGATGTCATCACGATCCTTCGGCATGCTCCTTATGACATTCATTGTCTCTACTTTTGGAACTTTGGCGATAGCATCTTATGGTATCGGTACAAGGATACTTGGCTTCATCATAATACCTGCAATAGGTTTTTCATTATCTACCTCATCTATAGTGGGAAATAATCTTGGGGCAAGACAGCACTCAAGAGCAGAAAAGATTGCAGGCACAGGCATGAAGATAGGTTTCTGGAGCCTTACTGCGATAGGCGTTTTATTGTTCATCTTTGCAGCCAACATATCATCATTTTTTGTGCCGAATGAACCAGAATTGATATCAATGTCCAGCCTATTCATAAAGATAATGGCATTATCCTTTGGACTAATAGGCATACAGATGGTAGTGATAGGTACATTTAAGGCAGCCGGCAAGATGAAAACTTCTATGTTTTTAGCAGTATTCCAGACCTTTTTATTGTTCTTCTTAAGCTATCTCTTTGCACTCCCCTTAGGCCTGAATGAGTTAGGCATATGGATAGCTTATCCTACATCTAATATAATCGCAGTATCAGTCGCTTTCTATTTCTATAAGAAGAAGGCATGGTTAAAAAAAGAGATTATTTAGATAATTTCTAAATATTTATAAATCGACTTTGAATCTCGTTCATTATGTCTTTAGAGTATTGTTTACTTGAAAGAGAAGATATTGAAGAGACCACCGAATTAGTCACAGATGTTTTTGTAAAAAGAGGAGTTCTTATAACTGCATTGGGCATAACTGAAGACCAGTTTAGGTTAGTAGCAGAATCTGTTTGTTTAAAAGGAGCAGAAGAAGGTAATTCATTGATTGTAAAAGATAATGGAAAAGTTGTCGGTTTTTGTATAAATGAAGATTATGTTGACGAAACTTTGGAAAGCCAGGATTCTGAACCAAGCCAATTTGATCCTATCTCAGCCATACTTAAAGAATGTGATAATAGGTATCGAAAAGAGAATATATTCAATAAAGGGCAATTATTATACATTTCTGTATTGGGCGTAGATGATGATCACTTAGGCAAAGGCATAGCTAAAAGCTTACTGGAAGAAACCATATATTTAGCAGCTGAACAGGGTTTCAAAGGGATAATATCAAACGCAACAGCAGCTGCTTCCCAGCATATATTTAAAGACACTTTTCGTTTCGATGAATTAGGATTTGTCAGCTATAAATATTTTAGGTATCATCGCAAAAAACCTTTCTCTAGTATTAAAAGTGTAGATGGTGTTAGGCTAGTCCAATTGTGGTTAGGTAATAGATATGAGACTCAAACATTTAGGGCTCATGAACCATCTGATGAATTGCCGACACAACTTATGTTTTACCTATCTGCCCATACGTCTCTTCCACCATCTAATCTATCTGCAGATGGTCCTATAAGTTATTTTTCGCCAGATGCAATGGTTGTTTTGTACAATCGGTTTATAGGTAATCAAAGGGTTGTTGATGTTGAGATCCAGACAACCAATAGGGAGTTTATATCTAGATTTAGAAGAGATTTTCCATCATTACAGGAAAAGACTGAGAAAAAAGTTCATTATCGATGAGATTTGCCAAGATTTTCTTTTACTCTTAAAGGCTCACTTCTGAAATAAGCGATTTCACTTAGCATATAATCAGGAACAAGCGCTTTAAACCCAGGAGTAGCCATGCCTTCATTTCTTTGGCATAAAGATTTCATGAACATATCTATCTCTTCACTAGTTCCTAATCCTGATTCTAGTGCTAGATGGATAAGCCCATAAGCATGTAAGGTTCCTATATCCATATTTACCCTGTCAGATCCTTTGATTACAATGTTCCTACAATCCCAAAGGTTTACATTGTTTTTTAATTCTTGTTCTAGTTCTTTGATATGCACTCCAGCTCTAGTAGCTTTCCATGTTTCACTCTCGATAATATTTTTATCTTGAGTATCATAACCACATCTTAAACCATTTAGATAAGCAAAGACATCTTCATATAACTCACAAGCAGGTAGGCAATGGTATTTTCTTGCAGGTGTTGCCATAATATACCCAGCAGTTCTCGCAACCATATGCTCCATGTTATCTGTATGTATTCCTAAATTTATTTTATATCCTCTTCCAAACCATCTTTTAGATATACTACTTACTCCACTATTTTCAACATTTAATTTATATGGAATTTCAACTTCCACTTCAAGAACTCTTTGTAATCTTACTATTTCAGAATCAAGTAATTGTTTTACAGCTTCAAATGTTATGTTTTCCATTTTTATCATTTATATAATTGAATAACTTTTTCAACAATTGTCCCAGCAGGCATACCCTCTCTGACACCCACAACTTTTAGTCTTATACATTGTATTGACCAACTAGGATCATAAGTTAATCCACTTACTGATTCTGTTTGAACTCTGTCCCTTTTCTTTCCTTCTTCAATGGCAACAGTCAGCGCTTCTGGTTTTGCAAAAGGTTTAGGAGGTTTGTATCCTGATCCCCCACCGCCACTTAGTAAACTTAATGTTGTTGATGAACCACTCCCTTTATACTCGCCACCAAGAGATCCGCCCCTAGTGGGCCCACCTAAACTAAACAATTCAGTGCCAGAATAAAATCTTCCTCTAGAAAGATCAGCTCCTGATTTTGGATTATGTCCGTCCAGATCATAAGTTGTATTTGGATGACCATAATCTAAATTTAGACCTTTGAATAGATCCATATACCCACTTAAATCCATTTGAGGTCGAACTGCACCAGGAATATTTTTTCCGATATAAATGCCCATCATATCACAATCTAAAGGCATGGACTCTCTTTCCTCAGCACCCATAGAGATCAATGATCTTGCCTTAAATGGTTGTCTATGATATGGATCTGCATATACTGCAATAAGATTCCTAAAAGTTGGGTCTGACAAAAATTGAGTGACTACATTATTGCCATATTTAGCGATCGCTTGAAAATATTGGCCTTCTTGTAATGTTTCTAATACATTAAGGTAAATAAAAAACTCAGGATTAAACTGTTCTTGCGCACGAGCATTAGCTGATGGAAACGGGACAAATGTAACAACATCTAAGACAGGCCTTGTTTTAACACCATGAGCATTCATTTTATAAGCTACTCTGCTATCTAAAGGTTCAGCTGCACTCATTTTAGCTAAAGTAGGCAAGCCAAACATAACATCACCCAAATTACTATCTATGGAGTCTCCAGGCATAGCTACGCTTACAGAAACAGGCACAGGAATAAGCTGGTCGACCCCTTCAGGAAACCTATCTGAGAAATCAAATGTTCTTAATAATAATTTAGAATCATCTTGCTGTTCTTCTGCCCATCTTAAATCTGATATCTGAGATTTATCTCTCTCTAAACTCTTAACAACCTCTATTGCCCTCATCATAGCTTGAGCACTAGCACTTTGAGCTATCCTTTCTTCAATAGATGCAACTTCTCCCATTATCTCCTTACAAATCACTCTTAATTTAAAAATATTTCTGTTTTTAACTACTTACAAGAAGTTTCAAAACACTTTCTTAAAAACAAATTCTCTGATCTCATCAGGCCAGCCTTTTTCAATCTCTTTTTTGTACTTATGGACTGCATCGATAAGCATCTGGCTAGGCTCTTTTCCATCTATCATAGCAACAATCTCCTGCTTTGCAAACATAGGCACTCTCTTAAGGTTCCAGGCCATCTTCTTCAGCTCTTCTTTCTTATCATCTTTCTCTTCCATCAGTTTCTTCTCTGCTTTATCCCATTCTTCCTGGTAATTAAACTCTTCAAACTCTTCTTTAGATATTTTCTTGCCTAACTTAGCCATCACATTCCTGTGCATCCTGCGAAGAAATTCCTGCTTATCCTCGATCTTCATGATATCTGTATGGCCTTGCGTTATCAGGTTTATGGCAAATGGTGAAGGGATTGTAGTATTTATCTCCTTGATCTTTATCTTTTTCTTTTCAATATCTTCAACAACTTTTTTAGCATTATCAATATCCATCAGATCTTCCAATACCTCACGACGAGCTTCTTTTAATATTGGAAAATCATCTGAGATCCGTTTAACAGCACTCATCAATATCATAGATGAAACCTGTTGTCTTCCGACTCTTTTCTTCCTGCCCATATAATTTCTCAGGATCATCAAAGCCCTATTTGCACAATGCCTGAATCTCCTGTTGAATATCTCTGTCTTTTCAATTGCCTGGTCCATTATTTTATGCAGCTCATCGCTTTTGATCATCTTAAAAGCCTTCATGACCATAACTTTCTTATCAGACGTGATATAAAATCCATTGTCACTTATCCCTATCTCAACATTTCTATGTTGTGTACGGCCTATCGCAAAAGCAAGAGCTCTGCTAAGACAATCATTGACTCTTCTGCCATAAAGGGAATGGAAAACAGTGTAGGTTCTGTTTCCGTCATCATAATTCTCGACAATGATCCTTGTATCTGAAGGTATCTCTGCATAATTAAACTGCTCCCAAAAATATTTGTAGATAGATTCGGCACCATTATTATCGATGTACAGATAATCATGTATAAATTTCATTATTTCTTTTTTCTTCTTATTATAGCAAAACTTCTCACCTAATAGCTTACGGAATTTACCTATATCGATTGCCAGATCAAAACTCAATGGCAGCATCTCTGAGAACCACGAAGGAACTGTTGGTGGCCTGCTTACAGATCCTTTGACCTGAGCAACACTTCCTCTGGCAAATTTAAATTCATATACAGAACCGCCTAAAACAAATATATCTCCTGGCTTTAGCTTTTCTAAAAAAGCCTCTTCAATCCTACCTACAACCTGCTCTCCGATCTTTACTATGACTTGATGCTCTTCAGGGATAGTGCCTATATTTGTCATGTAGATGACTCTGCCCATCTTTCCCCTTCTGCCCACCATACCCGTTTCAGGATCATACCATATCTTTGCATAGACATGCCTATCCTCTAAAGAAGTGTACTCACCAGCTAAATAATTTATAACATCCATAAATTCTTTCCTGATCAGATTCCTGTAACAATAACTCTGCTTCACTAATCTGAACATATCATCAATATGTATCTTTTCACCTATAGCGATCCCATCTAGTTCCTGAGCCAGGACATCTAATGCATTCTCTGGAATATGGATCCTGTCTATCTTCTTCTCAACACCAGACTTAAGCAAGACAGCACATTCTACCAGATCATCTCTGTCCATAACTATTATTCTTCCTTTAGTAACTTCATGCAGCTTATGTCCTGAACGGCCAACTCTCTGCAAAGCACGGGCAACAGATTTTGGAGAACTTAACATGATTACAAGATCTATGTATCCTATATCTATGCCTAATTCTAAGGAAGTGCTACAGACAACACATTTTAACTTACCCTTACGAAGATCTTCTTCAATATTTAATCTATGTTCTTTAGACAAAGACCCGTGGTGGGCACCGATCTTACTGAAAATCTCCGTTCCATTACCATCTTTGATCTTGTCAGAAATTGTAGATTTCTGATCATCGTCAGAAACGCCTTGCGTTTCTGAGACTTCAGTATAATGTTTTGGAAACTTTTCTTTTAGGTGATGCACTACTCTTTCTGTTGCAGAACGTGTATTTGTGAATATCAATGTAGTCTTATGCTCTTGGATCAGCTTGTCCATCAATTCATACATCTTTTTATGCATCTCGCCATGTTCAACATCTACTAAGTCCGGAACAGGGCTTAATACCTTTAGGTCCATATCTTTGATAAACTGAACATCAACAATCTTGCAATTTCTGGGCTTGCCGTCTTCACAACCCACTAAGAATTCTGCCACTTTTTCAAGGGGCGCAATTGTAGCTGACAATCCAACTCTGGTCATCCCAGGGCTTAATCTTTGCAGCCTTTCCATTGTCAGGCTTAACTGTACTCCTCTTTTATTCTCAGCCAAAGCATGAACCTCATCAGCGATAAACCAATCAACCTTTTTTAGATGATCTACAAATTTAGGGGAGGCCAATAATATTCCCAGACTTTCCGGAGTTGTGATGAGTATATGCGGAGGATTCTTCAGCATAGCTGTCCTTTCTTTTGTTTCAGTATCACCTGTCCTTACACCAACTCTGATCCC
Source organism: Nanobdellota archaeon (assembly GCA_043826105.1). Lineage (GTDB taxonomy): Archaea > Nanobdellota > Nanobdellia > Woesearchaeales > DATDXC01 > JBDRQV01. The sequence goes on from JBDRQV010000079.1 coordinate 7,682, forward strand.
TAATTTTTTGTCGGCAATCTTCTCGATCTCTTCCAGTGGCTCTCTCAAATTTTTTGATATATCATTGTTCAATGCTTTCAAAGGCGAGATATAGACACAATATACTTTATCTTCTAAGATGTCTTTTTCAGCAGAATCGACCAGTTCATTTAATATCGAAAGAAAGCCAGTTAATGTTTTTGTAGCTCCAGTTGGAGCGCTGACTAGTATATTGCTCCTTGAATGTATCTCCATAACTCCATACAATTGAGGAATTGAAAACTCTTTAAACCTGCTGAAGAACCATTTCTTGACAGTAGGGCTCAAAATATTCTTTACCTGTTCCTGAGTATAATGTTTTTGCATGAATTTGATCATACTGATAGAAAACAGATATATGTTTTTAAAGGTTAGGTTTAATAAAAGTTATCTCTTAACCTTATACTTCAACAGCGCAGGCCTGCAGCTTTTAATCTCATTAACACCGACAAAAGGATACGCTCTGCAGACCTTAGGCCTTATATTATAGATCTTACAATAATACTTGCCATCTTTATTGCCTAAGAAAGGACATCCATCATCAGTCATCTTGATGACAGGGCTTTTGATATGTGAATCATATTCATAAAAATCAGAATAACCTCTTTTCTCAATCGCTAAAATATCTTTCTTATACAGCTTAACAGTCAGATCTTTACAGCAGTCTGCACATTTTCTGTC
>JBDRQV010000080.1:0-8158 GCA_043826105.1 Nanobdellota archaeon
TTTCTGAATCGGGTAAAGCATCTGGACCGACTACCTGAACAATTTCCTGAAGCTTTTCTTCTGTCTGCAATAGAGTCATTGCTTTGCCCCTCATCTCACTCCAGTCTTTACCTGCATTTTCATTAAACCATGCTGTAACGCTCGGCAGATAAAGCGAGTAAGACGTCAACCAATTGATAGCTGGAAAATGTCTTCTTGATGCTAGATTTTTATCAAGAGCCCAAAAAGTTTTGTTAACTCTCAATGTATTCTGTGTAACAGGCTCTGAAATATCTCCACAAGGTGGGATTATAGCCCAAATAACTGAGATTGAACCCTCTTTCTTCGACAAAGCCATAACTCTTCCTGCCCTTTCATAGAACTGAGATAATCTTGTTGCTAAGTAAGCAGGATATCCTTCTTCACCGGGCATCTCCTCTAATCTGGCTGAAATCTCCCTCATAGCTTCTGCCCATCTTGAGGTTGAATCTGCCATAAGAGCAACATCATAGCCCATATCCCTAAAGAACTCTGCTATTGTAATCCCAGTATATACAGAAGCTTCTCTTGCTGCAACTGGCATGTTTGATGTATTTGCTATGATAACTGTCCTTTCTAATAATGGCTTTCCTGATCTTGGATCCAATAAGTGAGGGAATGTATTAAGAACATCTGTCATCTCATTTCCTCTCTCTCCGCATCCGATATAAACAATGATATCTGCATCACACCACTTTGCTAAGCTCTGTTGTGTAACTGTCTTTCCAGTACCAAAACCTCCTGGAATAGCTGCTGTTCCGCCTTTTGCAACTGGATTGAATGTATCTAATATCCTTTGTCCTGTTATCAAAGGAATTGTTGGTTCTTGTTTATCTTGGATAGGCCTAGATATTCTGACAGGCCATTTTTGGACTAACTTGATCTCTTGTTCACCATTCTTTGTTTTTATTGATGCTATTGTTTCTTCTACTGTATAGTTGCCCTCTCCGACTATCTTTATTATTTCGCCCTCCATACCAGGAGGAACCATAATCTTCTGAGTGACCATCGTTGTTTCGACAACTTCCCCTATTATCTGACCTCTCGTTACTTTATCCCCCTTTTTAGCAAGAGGCTTAAAAGGCCATTTCTTGCTGTGATCTACAGAATCCGCTTCAATACCTCTAGCCATAAAAGCTCCACTTTTCTCTCTGATGATATTTAGCGGCCTCATGATACCATCATAGATATTACCCATGATTCCAGGCCCCAGTTCAACAGAAAGTGATGATCCAGTAGCTACTACTTCTGCTCCTGGCGCAATACCAGAAGTTTCTTCATAGACCTGGATAGTGGCCTTATCTTCTAGAAGTTCGATAACTTCTCCAACAAGGCGTTCCTTACCTACCCTGACTACCTCATACATCTTTACACCGGCCATTCCTTCTGCCACTACAACAGGGCCAGAAATTTTTATGATTTTTCCTTTTGATACCATAATTATCCCTCCATCTATTCTTTTAGTTTTACTCCGATAGCTTCTTCAAATAATCTTGACAGCTCTTGCATAGCTTCACCAGTGCTTCCTCTCTTATCAGGAACATCGACTATAACACCCTCTACAAGTTTATCCAGTTTATTTTGCCGGATATACTTCGCTGTCTGCTCTGTAAGGATCAATATCTTAGCTTGCTTGAATCTTTCAATATCTTCTTTCACTGACTGTTCTTGAAAAACAGCGCTATTCTTGACTCCTGCTAATTCAAATCCCAATACTGTATCCTTATCTGCTATGATTGCAATTTCCATTTTATATTATTAAGTGCTCCCTTATTTTTTCTTGCTCAAAATTTTCTGACTTTAATTTGATTATAGTGTTAAGATTTATTATCTCGATTTCTTTCAATATCAAAAACCTGATGATTGCACCTGATTTTATTGTATATTTAGCTGATAGATTGTTTGCTAGCTTTAGCAAGTAACGATAAAATCCTTTTTCTAAATTATTTACGTTAGTTATCTCTTCAGCATATAGAGTATTAGACAATGCAGTTTCAAGCTGGGCTTTATCATTTATTCCCTCAATCTCATCTTTTTTTATTGTGCCTCCATCGATTAACTCTGGAACTGTCTTAGATTCGATTGACCTTATTATCAACCTCAGATTAGAAAGATCGATCAAAGCACTCAAATATTCTGCAAAAGGTTCTGTAGCCTCTGTGTCCTTGATTGCATTCAATGTGCTTGAAAAATTCAAAAGGTAATATCGATCCAATAATGTATTTATGGTTCTGAGATTGTCCAATGATTTACCTTGTAATAATGAAGCATATGGTGTCCCTTCTATCGCTGAATAGAAAGATTGCTCATCTTTAACGCCTTCTAATCTTAATTTAAATTCATGATTATGTACATATTTGATTTCATTTATCGGATTGTTTTCTTTCAGGTCTGCCAATACCTTCTTGATCTCATTTATCTCAAATTTCAGTTTTAATGAGTTTATTATCGGAGTTAATTGCTGAGGCATGATGCTGGATAACCATAAATATGTCTTGTAAAGATCATCTTGGATTGCCTTGGAAAATAAGAAAAATTCCTTTGAATGCTCGACAATTGCGTTATAAGCTGAATCCTCAAGTAAAGCAAATGATTCTTCCTTGCTTGTTGCAGCTAATAACTCCTCGTAAACTTTTTTAGATAATAATAAACCCGATCTTGAAGAACAACGAGTATTTGCATATAAAAATGGATACATATCAAGAGCGTATTTTGTGACTGGAGCTAAGACTATCACACTTCCGATCAAAGTTGCCCCTATTACAAAAGGTATTGTTACATCCATTTTTACAATTTTTTCATTATTTTTTGTCTTAAAGTATCCTGAAGCCTGTGTAGTTTTGCAGACATAGACTCATCGATCCTTTTTCCCTCAGAATCTTCGATAACTATACCTGCATCTATATCTATATCTTTGATATCCTTATCTGTCATATTCTTAACCAATGTTTTATCTTTTTTATTACAGTATATTATCACATCAGATGAAAGAAGGTCCAGATTATCGTCGATAATGTTTTTAAGGTATTTCTTATATTCTGCTGATGAATGGTCGATTGATTTGGCCCCTTCTTCGATAAGCTGGTTGATAATCTGCTCCCTTTCAGCTAAAAACTCTCTCTTTAATCTCAACCTTGCCTGAGCCATCGTCTTATCTTTATATAGCTTAATCTCTTTGTCGATCTCTTCCTGTCTTTTCTTTTCATAAGCTGATTCTTGCTTCTTATTCTCTGCACCGATAGATTTTGCTTCTTTCTTAGCTTGGTCAAGAATCTTATTAGCTTCGTTATTTGCTTCCTGCAATATTTTATTTTTTATTTTTTCAGCACTCATATTATCACCCTAAATAAATTTTAACCCTATTAACATTAAAATTGATATTAATAATCCAAATATAGCATATGTTTCTGGAATTACGCTTAAAACAAGACTTTTACCAGTACTTTTATCATCTCTGATAGCCGCACCTATAGAAGAAGATGCCACTATACCCTGGCCAACAGCGCTTACTGCTGCAAGTCCCATTGTAATGCCTATTCCTATTCCACCTATACCTTGTGTTAAAGTTATTCCTGACTTTAAAGTACCTATAAGTCCAACTCCTGTTAACATTAACACTGAGATTATTATTCCGTATAAAGCTTGAGTTTCTGGAAGTACGCTAAATAATATTGATTTACCGAACATTTTTTCCTTATCACTAACAGATCCAACACCTGAAGCAGCTGCAATACCTTGACCTAAAGCAGAGATACATGCTATCCCTATTGATATGCCTGCTCCAACTGCCACTAATCCCATAGGGATAGTAAGCCCAGGATTAGTCTTTCCAAGTATTCCTCCTGCAGCTATCAAAAGTATCGCAACCAAAAATCCATATAAAGCCTGAGTTTCTGGAAGTACGCTGAATAATATTGCTTTGCCGAACATCTTCTCATTTTCCGCAACAACACTTGTGCTTGAAGAAGCCACTATACCCTGACCGATAGCAGAAACTGCTGCCAGACCAACTGCGATTCCTGCTCCTATACTTATCAATCCGACTGGTAATGTCATATCTGGCTTGAAAACTCCGATTAATCCACCACCTACTAAAAGCAGGATAGATATCAAAAATCCATAAAGGCTTTGTGTCTGAGGAAGTACAGAAAACAATAATGATTTTCCAAAATTTTTATCATTCTTTGTTGTAGCTGAGATTGCACTAGAAACAACAAATCCTTGACCAAACGCAGATATTGCTGCTAATCCTATTGCAAGGCCAGCTCCTATTGCTATATAACCATGAGGTATCCCCATAGCATATTTTACTCCACCCATAAGTCCTGATCCGATCATGATTAAGATTGCAATCAAGAATCCCATCAATGCCTGGGTTTCAGGTATTATAGAAAATATTATACTCTTTCCAAACATCTCGCTCTTTTCACTGACTGCTGATATTCCACTAGCTGCAGCCATACCTTGTCCGATTGCAGATACTCCTGCCAAACCAACAGCTAAACTAGCTCCGAATGCGATTATACCGATAGGAGTAGTTATTCCTACTTGGACTGCACCAAGCAACCCTCCACCTACTAATAAAAGAACAGCGATTAAAAAACCGTATAAAGCCTGAGTTTCTGGAAGTACGCTGAATAATATTGATCTTCCAAACATCTTCTCATTTTCAGCTGTAGCTGAAATTCCTGATGATGCAGTCATACCTTGACCTACAGCTGAAACAGCAGCTAAGCCAACTGCAACACCAGAGCCTATAGCAACTAAACCTATTCCTGCTGTCAATCCTGATACAGTAGTACCTATGATTCCGCCCCCTACTAATAAAAGGATAGCGATTAAAAAGCCATATAAAGCTTGAGTTTCTGGAAGTACGCTGAATAATATCGCTTTACCAAATGATTTAGGATTTTTAGCTACAGCTGTTGCACCTGATGAAGCTGCAATACCTTGACCTATTGCTGAGATAGCAGCTAAGCCAGTTGCCAGTCCTGCACCGATTGCTATAAGGCCGACATGAATCTCAAGACCCATTTTAGCTGTGCCTAAAATTCCGCCCCCCACCAGTAAAAGGATAGCGATTAAAAAGCCATATAAAGCTTGAGTTTCTGGAAGTACGCTGAATAATATTGCTTTGCCGAATGATTTAGGATTTTCATTTATTGATTTTATGCCCGAAGCAGCGGCAATACCTTGGCCTATTGCTGATATACCTGCAATTCCTGATGCAAGTCCAGCTCCGATTGCAATTACACCCATAGTAGTGGTTATACCTGTTCTTGCAGCACCTAAAACACCTGCTCCAACTAATAAAAGGATAGCGATTAAAAAGCCGTATAAAGCTTGAGTTTCTGGAAGTACGCTGAATAATATTGCTTTGCCGAATGATTTATCATTCTTTGAAACAGCTGCTACTCCCGACGCAGCTGCAATACCTTGACCTATTGCTGAGATAGCAGCCAGACCAACACTTAAGCCTGCTGCTATTGCAAATAATGCAACACCAAATGAGATAGTAGAGGTAGTCTTTCCTAAAATACCAAACCCGATTAATATTAAGATAGCGATTATAAATCCATATAAAGCCTGAGTTTCTGGTAAAACTGCAAAAATTATTGCCTTACCAAATGATTTACTTTTTTCAAGAACAGCTCCAATCCCTCCTGCAGCTGCAATACCTTGACCTATTGCTGAAACACCTGCGATACCTATAGCCAGACCAGCACCGATAGCTGCCCATCCTGCTGCTACAGGTATATCAACAGCAGCTTGTCCAAAAAGACCAAAACCGACTAATATTAAGATAGCTATTAAAAAACCATATAAAGCCTGAGTTTCTGGAAGTACGCTGAACAAGATAGATTTGCCAAACATTTTCTTATCTCTTGTAGATGCACCCAATCCTGCTGAGGCTGCAAGTCCTTGGCCTATTGCAGATATAGCAGCTATACCAACTGCAAGACCTGCACCAAAAGCACCAAGACCTTGCGCAAGAGTTATATCTTTTGCTGCACCTATTATGCCTGCTCCAAGCATTATTAAGATAGCGATCAAAAACCCATAGATACCTTGTGTCTGAGGTAATGCCTGAAACAACAATGCTGTTGAGAAACTTTTCGGATCTTCAGCGCTTTCTCTTGCACCTGTTGCACCGACAATTCCTGCACCTACAGCTGAAGCTATTCCTGCTAAGCTTACTGCAGCAGCAGCTCCGATTATAGCCAAGGTCTTACCATTTATATCACCAAAATCCATCCCTAAAAAACTATGAGTTATGTTAAGAGCAGTATTTGAAACAACATGACTTACATTCAAGGTAGTATTTGCAACAATATGGCTTACATTTAATGTAGTATTTGCAACCAGGTCAGGAATATTATTTGTAATTCCTGAGTTTAGTGATTCTATCACTACTGTCTGATTCTTTACATTATTCAGTATAGCACCATTTATAGGATTGGTTACTATATTGATTAAAGTAAGATTATTCATTTTTCAACCTCAGTATAATATCGTTCTTCCTTCAATGGTACAAACTTGTCTCCACCACCCTCATAGAATCTACCGAAAAATTCTACAAATTGTAGACGTAGGGAATGAACAAAACTGCCAATTGAATTCATGACAAAACCGAACATATGACCAATTATAAAGATTACAGCGGCCGCAATAATCCCTACATACGGGATTCCCCTAACAAGATTTGCAAGTAGATTAACAGCTAATGCTATACCTGCTGTTGATAAAGATAAAGCAAATAATCTCGAAAATGATATCATATCTCCCATCAAGCCCGTAATTCCCAACAATCCTAATGGCCCGTGTGTGATGATTATTGAAACAACTGCAAATATGATTATTAAAGTAGCCAATCCTATATTTTGCCCAAATAGTTTGAATAATACTGGATTCATCTTAAGAACTAATAATGCTATCCCTATCTGGATTATAAACCAGACAATCCTGTCTTTAAACATAGTTTTATAATCCTTTTTCCTATGATCTTCAATCACGCCAAATATAAATCCTATATTAAGATAAACAACTGCTGTACCTATAGCAACTATCAAAAAGTAGAGTGGATCTGCAAGAGGATCTTTCCAAAAAGCAAGCTCATCTGCACTTACTCCCCATAAATATTTAGGAAGATCACCAAAATAACTTCCTGTGAGTATACCAAAAATAACAGTAAGAGTACCCATACCTAATATTATGATTGCGACATTTCTCATGCCTTCATTATATTTAGCAAATTTCTTAAGTAAAAAAAGACCCATAATGACCAAAAATAATCCATAAACTGCATCTGTCAGCATGAAAGCTGCAAAAATTAAGAAAATTGGTCCAACAATAAAAGTTGGATCCAGATCCCTGTATTTAGGAAGAGCATAAAGTTCAGTTAACATTTCAAAAGGTTTGACAAATTTACTGTTGGCAAGTTCGACAGGAACATTTTCTTCAGCCTTTGGCTCTTCTATCAAGACAGCTATATTATTTTTCACTGTTTCTTTAAGCAGATTTTCAAAGTTACTCGCATCTTTTTTTAATATCCATCCCTGAGTTATGAAGAACTTCTCTGAATCAAGCATGTTATGTACTGCCTCATACCTTTGCTTCAAAACCTCTAATTCTTCTCTCAATACGATAGTGTCCTTTAGCAGCTTCTTATTAAGGATAGTAACTTTTTTTATGATAGATTCCTTCTCATCTTTGATCTTATTAAGTTCACTTTCAACAAACTGAGCAGGCGCTTTCATAATCCCCCAGTCTGGAATGGTAAAAAGATGCACATTATATTTTTTGATTAAGAAGTTTATGTCAGATTGATTTTCTTTTAAGCCTGCTATAGTTATTATCGTCTCTTTTTTATTTTGCTGTCTTTTTATTATATATACATGATCTTCTAGCTTGCTGTAAAGTTCTTTTTCTAATTTTCCGATAAGGTCATTAGATATCTTTCCAGTTATGATATGTATCCTTTCTCCATTCTCCAGAAGTTCAACAGGGATATCCAGTTTATTAAATATGTTTACAACTGCTTTAAAATCCAGAATTTCCACTTCTTTTTCTGACAGTTGAGTATGTTTATTTTCTAATTTTATTATTTCCTCTTCATGGGTATCAAGAAATTTCTTAGATT
>JBDRQV010000081.1:0-4956 GCA_043826105.1 Nanobdellota archaeon
CCGCCGCAGCCGCCCACGCCAAGGAATATCAAAATGTCTTTGATGGAGTATATCTAGATATTACCAGAGAACAGGCGGAAGGATTGTTGGGTTTGACAGAAATCAAGTCTATCAAGCCAAATACCAAAGTAGAGATAACGATGCTGGATTCGGCTTCGATGATCAGATCAGAACAAGTCCGAGACATAGGATATACTGGAGAAGATGTTACTATTGCGATTATAGATACAGGCGTTGACTATACTCATCCAGACTTGGGCGGTTGTTTCGGGCAAGGATGTAAAGTAGCAGGAGGATATGACTTTGTAAATAATGATTTTGACCCTATGGATGATGTAGGTCATGGAACCCATTGCGCAGCAATAGCTGCAGGAGATGGTGCTTTAAAAGGAATAGCATCAAATGCTAAAATTATAGCTTATAAAGTGATTAATACGGAAGGCGAAGGCTATCCTGTGGATATTATTGAAGCGATTGAGACAGCAGTTGATCCTAATGAGGATGGTGATTTCTCTGATCATCAAGATATAATCAGTATGAGTTTGGGTGGTTTGGGAAATCCAGATGACCCATTATCACAAGCTGTTGACAATGCAGTTGCAGCAGGTGTTGTAGTCGTAGTTTCTGCAGGTAATTCTGGTCCAATGGGGCTGCCGTATTGTAGGCATAAAGAAACAGGTAGTGTGAGTTCAATCTGTTCACCAGGAACAGCAAGGGATGCGATTACAGTTGGGGCAGTTACCAAAGAAGAAACAATTGCAGATTTTAGCTCTAGGGGCCCTGTTGAATTAGCTGAAGGGGGTACTATCAATAAACCAGATATTGTGGCACCGGGAGTTGATATCTGTGCTGCCCAATATGATGATTATCTTGATAATTCAGAATGTTTTGATGATTCACATATAGTTATGTCAGGAACATCTATGGCAGCTCCTCAAGTTGCTGGAGCTGTAGCTTTGATAAAAGAAGCTTATCCTTATCTGTCACCTTTAGAGATCAAAAGATTACTAATGGATAATGCAGTTGATTTAGGTTTTGGAGTTAATCATCAGGGTGCAGGCTTAATTGATGTATTATCTTCAATAACAGCTGAACAAAGGCCAGATTCAAAGGTTTCTAGTGAAGGAACAGCACCGATTGAAGGCTTCCTTTACATGCGAATTGATGTCAGATCCGGAGAAGTTTGGGAACCATACCGTGAAGTAGTCAATGGAGAGCCTTATAAAATTGATGTTTCGAAATCTCTTTCTTTGAATGAAGTATGGAATCCTTATAAAGTGACAATTCCTGAACCTGGACAATATAGGATACATGCTGCTATGAAAGATTCAAACAAAGATATAATCAAAACAACAAACGGGGAGTCTTTGGAGCATTCATGGGAATTCAGGGTTACCGAACTTAAGGCCACTATATCTTTAGCGACATTAAAAGAGGAATACCAAGCGAATGAACCTATTCAATTAACAGACCCTCCTGAGAAGATAACGGCCAATGCAGTTGCTAACATTGTGATTGAAAACAGCATTGTTGCAGTTTTCAAGGATGACCCTCAGTTTCAACCATCCGGCTTTTCTGCAAAATTCAATACAATCTCTGCTTTAAATACAGAATACGGGGTCATGCAATCAGAAATGTTGTTGGCTAATCCAGAACTGCAAATCTATAAATTAACAATAGATGGTCAAGCAGATGATCTGCTCGAAGCTTATAAAAAAGATCCAAATGTGGAATACGCCAGAAAATACAAACCTGGATTGGAGAAAGAATGGCAACAGGAATTGAATAATATTAAACTTTCTGTCAATGCAGCAGGAGCGTCATGGGCTCCGTCTTTAACAATACCATTTATTATGACTGAAGAGGATAAACAAGCATTAATGGGGTTGCGAATGGATGAGCCGCAAAGCGAAGAGATTAGAGAAACATTTCCTGATTTAAATTTTCAACAACAAACATTTTCCCGTAATACTATCAGCTATCAGACCATCTCTCAGAGCATCCTCTTAGGAGTAGGGGAGCTTCCGGCTAGCTTTGATTGGAGAGGTTTTCATGGCGAAGACTATGATACTCCAGTTAAGGATCAGGGCCATTGTGGAAGTTGCTGGGCATTTGCTTCTATGGCAGCTTTAGAAACATCTATCAATGCTTATTACAATGATCCTGATCTAGATTTTGATCTTTCAGAAGAAGATCTGATCACTTGTTATTACGAATCTGGCTGTTGCGGAGTCTATCCTGAACAGATTACAGAGATCTTTTCAAATTACCTGCAAGAGACAGGGGTGCCTACGGAAGAATGCTCCCCTTATATGGCATGTGACAATAGTAATCAAAATTGTTTAGGTTCAAGTGATGATGTTGATACATGTTCAGATGTGATTCCATGTAATACAAAATGCAGCGATTGGCAGAACAGTGCATGGACAACAGAAGATTATAAAGAAGTAGAACTAACTGATGATGCTGAACAAAATATCGATCTAATCAAAAGATTACTGATTGAGTATGGCCCTGTTGTTGTTGGTATGGTTGTTTATTCTGATTTTCCATCATATAGTGGAGGTGTATATAAACCGACAACGAGCTCTACATTGGGGGGCCATGCAATAACAATTGTCGGTTATTCATTGGATGATGGAATAGATTATTGGATTGTTAAAAATAGTTGGGGTCCTGATTGGGGGGAAGAGGGATATTTCAGGATTTTTGCAGGAGAAAGCAAGATCGATTCCAAATATGCAATTGTACCCATACATCCTATTTCAAATATGGGATTAAAGCCGAAATGCAATGATATAGATAATGATGGTTATTGTTATTGGGGCACTGGTCCCAGACCGGACAACTGTCCAGTATGTCATGATACTATCTCTGATTGCGATGATTCGGATAATACAATCTATCAGGATTGCAATCGAGCACATGCATTGGGAAAATTACAAATAAGCTCTGAACCTGATGGGGCGAAGGTTTACATAAAAGAATTAGGGGGAGAGAGATATATATTAAGGGGCCAAACTCCAGTTACATTTAGATTAAATACTGGTGAAAGAGATGTTAGGGTTGTGCGTTTTGGATATTCTGAGAAAAAATTTGATGTTATTATTACTCCTGACAAAACCACGACAATGAATGTTGTTTTGGACCTTGAACCAGATTTTCAGCAAGGCTGGCCTGTTTATGGAACAAATAGTATGGATAATACGTTTATAGCAAACCTTGATCAAGGGCAATCAAGCCAAATAATTGGGGGTTATCAGGACGAAAAAATTTATAATGAAAATAAGTTCAATATCTGGAATAGTGATGGGACTAACTATGCAAATTGGCCTGATACTATATTGGAGCAGTTTAGCACGCTAGGTAGTTCAGCATTTTATGATTTTGATGGAGATGGTGAATTGGAAATTGTTAGAGTACAATCGCCTTGGGAACCTTCTTTTCATATATATTCTTATGATCGGAATACTGGCAAGACTGAGGAAATAAGCGATGAAAGTGATTTTCCTGATATTAGTCAACAGGAACCTATGGTGTGGGATAATTATATTCTATTCAGGAATGATCCAGTTCTGTCTGATGAAATTTGGTTGTATAACCAAGATACTAGTGAAATGACTAAAATTTTTGAAACTGATAGATTCATCTTTAGTTCTGATGTATCTAATGGGAAGGCTGTCTGGTCAAAATATATCAGTAGTTTATCTGTTGGAACTATATACATATATGATATTGCAACCGGCAGGTTGGATAGCTTTGCTACTTCCAGCGGGGCGGGAACTGTTGTAATTTATGGGGATAAGATAGTATGGACTCAAAAATCAGGCGATTATCTGAATATTTTTCTTTGTGATATATCTACCACAGAGGATATAGCTTCCTGGTGTAAAGGTGAGGGATTGCAGCAATTAACTGACATTGATAACCACCAAGAATATGTTGATATATATGAAGATAAGATCGTATGGCGCGAGCTGAACAGAGATGGGGAGCTTAAGTATGATATCTACATGTATGATATCTCAACTGGTGTTGAGACAAGAATAACCACAAATCCAGATTCTAATTCTTATAGCCCTGCTGATATTTACGAGAATAAGATAGTATACCTAGTTAAGAAAGATCGCGAGTATTATATCTATCTGTATGATATAGATAAAGGTGAAGAACAAATAATCCCAACCGAGAGCGGTGAGAAATGGGAACCAACTATATATGGTAACACAATCGCATGGGTTCAATTTGATTCAGGATCTTTGTTTGATAATGAACTATATACATATAACTTAGATACTGGAGTGATTACTCAAATTTCAGATATACTTGCTGCCCAATCACAGTATATGACTGGGGATAAGATAGTATATTCTGGTAGGGAGTCATATTGGTATAATCTTGTCAGTTTTTATGAAAAAGACGGTAGCATGTTCCAACCAGGTTTTGAATTAGTTGATCCAGATTATTTTTATGGATCCACTCCGACGGTTTATGATATTGATGGCGATCATGAACCAGAAATAGCATTTGGTACAATATATAATGATCAATTTGGTTTTTTTCAGATCCCTAAATCAATACCTAAGATGTTTGTCTTCAACCTTGATGGTTCTTTAGCAGAGGGGTGGCCGTATGAGTCAACTTACCAGGAGTATTTTGTAACTTCGCCGGCTGTCGCGAATATAGACGGGGTTGAAGGCATTGAATTGATAGCATCTACGCTGGCAAGCGGAAACGGCAGGATTTATGCATGGCATGCTGATGGAAGTCTTGTAGCAGGCTGGCCAGTTGAAATTGGGGCAGGCGGTTCTTTTAGCGATCCGACATTGGCTGATCTAGATGGTGATGGTGATCTTGAGATTATTGTAGGTAGTGAAGACGGCTATCTCCATGTTATGAATCAAGATGGTACATATTTCTCTAATTTTCCTAAATATATCAGCGAAAGTATAAATG
>JBDRQV010000082.1:0-12361 GCA_043826105.1 Nanobdellota archaeon
ATTTAGTTTTTCAACAACTTTGCTAAACCAATGATCAGGGATCCTTATCCCGACTGTGTCAATATTCAAATTTACATTTGCTGCAATCGCTTCTTTATTTCTTAATCTCAATATCAATGTATATGGGCCTGGCAGCTTATCAAGCCATATCTTATGTTCATCTTTGATCTCACAATTTTCTATTATCCAATCTTTTGAAGGAGCTATTATCGAGAATGGAGAAGTATGTTGTTTTTTTATCTCTCTGATTTTTGATACAGCATCATTATTTTTTGCATTACATCCAATTCCATAGATAGTATCAGTAGGGTGTATGAATAAAGCACCTTGTTTTATCTTGATCAGAAGAATATCTTTCTTAACGTCAAACTCGTCCTTAGATAGTGTTTGCATGATCTGAGGTAGTATGATGCTGTTTAAATATTTTTTGTTATAGGTTTCTTAAGCTTTGCCTCCTTGTCGCCTGCTGAAAATAAAAAATATCTAAAAAATCTATCTTTTGCTGATATTCATTCCAATCTAAAAAAACTCTTTTTCTAAACATTTTTATTCCTCCATGTAGCCTACCATAAAGGCTTGTTCTGTCGGGCTGAGTTCGTCGTTATCGACCAATTCATCAACCCATTCTTCGTTGTAGATGTCTTGTTTTATCTCTTCTTCCATTAAAAATCACCTTTAGTATTTGTTAATTGTTCGTAGATGCTTGTTATTAAGCGGCGGTTTTTAATGTGCTCAGAAATCTAAAAATTCGAAGAATTTTTAGGTCATAAAAAATCTAAAAGATTTTTTATAAATCTCTGATTTCCGACACATCATAACCACCTGTCTGAAAATTGTATATCAAATGAATCTGTCTTACAGGTGTTCATGGTTAGGTTTCTAATCTGCTTGTAAAATAATTCTTTTATTGTTGTATGGTTTAGGTCTATTTTTACCACCTCATTTTTTTAATATAATCTATATCTATACAGTTGCCATCTCTCTGATGAAATCTGCTCTGACCATCTTTTCAGGAAATTGATATGATCCTTTTGTCGTGTCTTGATAACACTCAAAACAGATACCAAAATAGGGTTGTATTTTTTTTCCACAAAATTCGCATTTCGCCATTTTATATCACCTTTTGTTTTTTTATGCTGTTAAAAAAGTAGGCAGGAGGAGGGGTGTGTAGACTTTCTCCTGCCGAATCAAAAACAACAAGATGTATATGGTAAGGGTGGTTTAAATAGGCTATGCGCATGGTTGTCCAGTGGCTAGTGGTATTTCTAAAATGCTTAAATGTTTAGAATTTTATTGAATTAAGGCTTATTACCACTGGACATTTTAGTTGTCTAGTGGTGTTTTATTTCTATATTGAAATAAAACAAAAAACAAAACTTTTATAAAGGTATACTTAAATATACCATGGTATACCAATGAAAAGAAAGGAGATTACTACTATTAAGCTTTCTAAAGAAGTAGTTGAAGAACTGTCTAATCTTAAGATTCATCCAAGACAAAGCTATGAAGAGATAATCATACAATTATTAGGTAAAAATAAGAAAAATGAAAAGTAGAGTTATTGAAGAGAAAAATGCAAGAATAGTGAATCAAGCTATTGATAATCATATAAATGGTATTATTTCTGAGAATCAATTATTTAGGAAACTGGGTGAGAGAGTAAATGGAAAGACAAGGGAAGAATGGTTACAATTATATCTAAGTAAACAGAAGCAACAGAGCAGACCTATTGCAGATCGTAACAATCTGGCAGAGAATGCGAAAATAGTGAACGAAGCTATCGACTTACATCTTAATGGTGTTATCAGTGAGCAGGATGTATTTTCGAGGCTTAATGAAAGTGTCAATGGAAAGACAAGGGAAGAGTGGGCAGAGATATATCTAAAAAATAAGTCTAAACAAAAATCTTCTGAAATTAGGACAAACATATGCATGGGAAGTGCAACAGAAGTTAATCGTATAATGGATCTTTATGCTCAAGGCAGGGCAAATGAAGATCAAGTTTATCATACATTAAATGAAAAAGTAGGGGGTAGGACTAAGGAAGATTGGGCAAGAATTTATCTTAGAAGGGAAAAACAGAGGCAGGTCTTGGAAAAAACAAAGAAGGTTGTACCTATGGTAATCCCTTTATTGTTATTTTTATCTTTATTATTTTTTATAGTCAACCCTTCATTTACAGCATATAACACATATGATAAAAATGTCATCTATGGTGATAATGTTCAGTTGACTGCAGATTCAGATACTGATTATCTGTGGTATATCGGTAATCCGGGAAATATAACCTCATTAAAGCTTAATGGTTTAATCAACTCATCTGGTGTTGTAAAGGTTTATCTTTTAGCAGCAGATAACCAACTATTGTTGTTTGATAGCAATAACCTCAAGCAGGATCTGGGTATCTATCAGGGCAAAAAAGAGAATATAGTGGAAAACTCATCATTAGACATCAATCTAGAATATGCTTCTGATTCAGCTTATGATACAGATGATAATGGTGTTGAGAATGTCGGCGGGATAATCGATCTTACAGTTGAAAATTCTTTGATAGGTCTTAGTTCTGATAAATTATGCACTAAATGGATATTAGAAGATAACCAGATTACAACCTTATGCTATGGTTCAACAGAATGCTGCAATATTTTTGGATTATACCCTATGAGGAATAGCTGGAATGAGCCTTTCTTCCTGAATTATGGTCTGTATAATATAAGTTATAGCAGCAATGTAAGCGCTCAGATCATTTATGCAAATTATAGTTTGGATAAAGACAATCTTTATTCAGATATAAGATATTCAAATATTAAGGCAATATCTGCATCATTCTATCCTGAGGTATTTAGATTTGAAGACACATGTATAGAAACATGCAATACCTATCTAGATAAGGGCCAGTATAGATTATTGATCGAGGTTGACGATTCGTTTTTGAAGATCGATTCATTGATATATTCGAGAATCGAAAGACAACCCAATAAATTGCCAGTATTTGAAGAGATACCTGATCAGCTAGTTGATGATGAGGTAATTATAAATTTGAGCTTATATGCTTATGATATGGATAATGATACTTTAACGTTTACTTCTTCTGAACCTGATGACTTTGATGTTATAATCGCTAAAGATATAGCTACAATAATCCCTAAAAAAGGGTTTGTCGGAAGTGAATACATGTTCTTTATTGCAAATGATTCTGCTGAGATAAAAGTTTCAAATGCTTTCAAAGTTAGTGTGAGAAGGGAGATATATATCAATAAGACAGAGTCTTTGGAACAAGGAGTCGTGGTAATAGGCAAACCAGTAAGGTGGATAAAAAATGTTAAAATGAATGATACAGTAAATAACATATCTATCAATATTTCAAATGATGCATTAAATTTAACTGTAAGAAAGATCGATTTAGGCCTTGAAAAAGAGATAAATGAAGATAACATTAAGGTGATAGATAAAGGTGTTGAGAAAACAGTCAATGAGTTTATAGTTGATAAGAAAGTAATAAAGATAGATAGGGATATAGATAAGCTGGAAAGCCAGAAAAGAGAGTATGCTCTCAACAATAGGCAGCTAAAGGAGATCAATACTCAGTTAATTGAGAAAACTAATGAAAGGAATCAGATTACAGGGTATAGTGTAATTGATGGAGAAAATGGATTATTTACTAAGTTTATCGATTGGTTATCCAGATTAAAAGTAACAAGCTATGCAGTATTGGATGTTGGAGAATCAAATGTTACTCAAGTTATAATTGATGAAAAAGTTTCTGAGGTTGAAGTTGAGTATTACACAGAAGGGCCAACAGCTGAAGAGTTTAATGTTTCAGATAATGTTAAAAGAGTTGTAGTAAGTTCTGATGTACATTATGAGAATATATTAACTTATAGTTATCTGGATGTTCAACAGTTAGAATCTGCAATAAAACTTTATTGGTTGGTCAATGGAACTAGACGAGAGTTTGAGTTTGAATCGTTTGATACAGATAGTAATGGATTAGTTGATTATATACAATGGATAACTCCTTCGTTATCAAATCAGACCTTTGAGATCGAGATTAATGTGTTGAATGTATATTCACATCCATCACTTTATGGAAATTGGACTGTTGAGTTTGTTACAAATGGGGCAGCTAATCTAACAATAACTACAACTAAAGAAGATAACTACACTACTGAATATACAAGATGGACTGACTATAGTGATGATAATGCTATCTATGATCTTAAGTTTATCGAGTTGAGATGCGGCAATAATACTTTAGAATATGAATGGATTGGTTTAGATTGCGGTTTGAATGAATGTTCTGTTTTTGTTGAAAATTATTCATGTAATATGACTAGTTATGAGATTAGTAAAGTCTTGACAGCTGAGAAACACGTACTTAAGTTTGAGTTTGGAGATCAAACAGCTTATGCTTATAATGATGTTACATATCCTAAGGTAGAATTTACAGCTTTAACATTGGGTAATAATAGCTATTCTTCAGATGTATATCTTAGGATTAATGTTTCAATTGAAGAAGATAATCTATCTGAAGTAGTTTATAATTGGGATGGATATAATAATACCTTACACAATGGTTCATTAGCTTTGATGTTTAATTTTGATAATATTTCTGATATGGGTGAGAATGGGACATATTTTGTAGATATGTCTGGTAATAGCCATAATGGAACAGGCATTAATTTTGATAATGATGAAGCCATATCTAATGGTACACATGGTGGAGCTATAGATTTTATAACTAATGATTATATTGATGCTTCTTATACTGATACTTTTTCAGAATATACTGTTTCGTTTTGGAGAAAGTCAGAAGGCAGCGGTGTTAGTTCTTGGCCTAGGATGTTATATATAAGGGATTCAGGAAGTGCTGATGCAATACTTATAGAGCATACAGATAGTACTCAGAATACTCTTAGTATATATTCAGGAACTAGTGGTGGCTTAAATAATATTGGAAGTTTGACCTTATCTCAGAATGAATGGCATCATTTTGCAATGACTTATAATGGAACTGACATAATTGTTTATGCAGATACAGTTGTATCATTAACAGATACAGATAGTGGTGATTTAACTTTTAATGTCATCAATATAGGTGGTGACCCAACATCAGGAAGATATTTTAATGGAGTTATCGATGAATTTAAGTTTTGGAACAGAAGTTTGAATTCATCTGAAATTTATCAAGAATATATTTCTTATTTGCATAAAGTTAATTCTACACAATGGTACTTAGAAGTTAATCAAAGTGAAAATCGGACAGATGGCATTGCTAATGGAACATATACTCCTTTTACTTGCGTTGCTGATCTATCTGGAAATAACAATTGTACTGAGGTAAGATATCTTAATGTTGGTTCTGAAATGATTACACCATCTCACATTTATTTTGTTGATCCTACTAGGAATAATGCTAGTTCGACTGAAGATATGTTTTTTAAAGTAAACTTGACAATAAATGAATCTTATCTTAATGAAGTTACATATAATTTTAATGGTACTAACTATACTCTGTATAATGATTCTTTGGTCTTGATGATGAATTTTGATAATGTTAGTGCTTTGGGTGAAAATAATACTCATGTTGTTGATATGAGTTTGTATGGGAATAATGGAACAATTGTTGGCGGGAATTACACTACTCCCTACGGAAAATATGGTGGGGCAATCCAGTTTGATGGAATCAATGATTATGTTGATGTTGGCAGTGATGGAAGTTTGGATTTAACTGGCGATTTTGCAATGTGTTTTTGGTTTTATTCAAAATCATGGAGTGCAGCTAATCCTTCATTTATGTCAAAAAGGGATACTTGGGAGGGTATGGATTGGGAATTCTGGTACGATAAATTAGGAAGTGAATTAGAATTTTGGTTTGGAAATTCTGGGGCACAAATATTATTTAATGGTAAAGGGATCAATCCAAGTTTGAATGTATGGCATCATCTGGTTTTAACAAGAAAAGGAAATGCTTTTACATTTTATTTAGATGGAATTAACCAAACAACAGAAATAAACGCAGTTGCTTTTCCAATCGGAGACAAAATAAGGATAGGAGTTCTTGGAGCAGATGTTCCAACAGAGTGTTTCCATGGTAATATCGATGAAGTAAGAATCTGGAACAGAAGCTTAACAACAGCAGAAGTTTACCAAGAATATGTTTCTAACTTAAATAAGTATGATACTGATAAATGGAACCTATTTGTAAATCAGAGCAGGAATGCAACGCACAATCTTTCTCATGGCACTTATACATATCAGGCATTCTCACAAGAGATCAATGGCATCTATAACTCTACTGAAGTCAGGAGCATCAATGTAATACCTCCGATCATCAGAACACAGATCGATAACTGCACTAACATCACTTCTGCAGGATCGTATATATTGAATAGGTCTATATCCGATGCTACAACAACATGCATCAAGATCAATGTAAGCCATGTTGACTTGGATTGTGCACGCTATACATTAGATGGCCAGAATTCTGGTGTTGGAATATATGTTGTGGGTTTGGCAGCAAATTATTTAACAAATATAACTGTCAGCAATTGTACGATCACACAGTTTTCAAGTGGCTTTGAATCAGATTACACCAATCATTCCTCTTTTACTAATATTGAAACATACTATAATAATGCACAAGGATTTAATATATATATCTCAAATCATATCAATTCCACTAACATAAGCTCGTATGATAATTCACAATGGGGCCTTTTGACAGATATGTCTACCCATAATGCTACTTTTACTAATATACTAAGCTATAACAATTCCCTGGGCGGTTCCCAATATGGCGGATTTTCTTTTTATGGGAAAAACAATAAAATACGAAATGCAAATATCAGCTGGAACAGTCCAGGTTATGGAATATATATGAGATATCTTTACAATAGTATTGTTGATAATGCTACGCTATATGTCAATGATGAAGGTATGATGATGAGGGATTTGTCTTACAATAACTTTACCAACCTTAGGATATACCAAAATGAAGAAGGATTGGCGCTTAATTATGATTCTGATTATAACTTGTTTTATGGCTGCAATATTACAAATAACTCTAAGATCGGTCTTGAATTTGGATGGGGCAATGAGAACGGTAACTATTTTTATAATAATTATTTCATGAATTCCAAGAACATACAACCTACTTTTATCAGCAATAACTGGAATACATCTAATCAATCTGGTCCAAACATATATGGCGGGCCATTTATCGGAGGTAATTATTGGGGAGTTATCGGAGGATTTGGTTATTCAGAAATATGCACAGACAGTAATGGTGATGGTTATTGTGATACACCTCTTGTTTTTCCTGGTGCTACTGGGATAGACTACCTCCCATTATATGGCAATGGAACAGATGGAGATAATAACCTGACAAATTGTTCTATTTTAGAAGCTCCAGGCAGTTATTATCTGAGCCAGAGTATATCTAATTCAGCATCAACATGTTTTACTCTAAGGGCAAATGATATCATCTTTGATTGTAATGGACATACTATTGATGGAATAGACACCAGCGGAATATACGGGATATTTATGGATGGCGGCTTTTTAGGTAATGGCATACATCTTAAAAATATCACTATCCAAAATTGTAATATAAATGATTTTGCTTATGGCATCTATTTAGACTATGTTGATAATTCAACTATATTCAATACTACTGTTGCATCTGCTCAAAATTATGGGGTAACTTTCTCTTACTCTCATTACAATTTTATCATAAACTCAACGATAGACAGCAATTCTCAGGGAATCTTTTTAAGTGGTTCAAACTACAATAATATCACTAATAATCTAGTCGATAGAAATTATGATGGAATGTATATACAGTATTCTTCTACCTATAACAATATCTGGCATAATAATATCACTAATAGCACCCGTGCAGGTATTTATTTTAATGATGCAGATCCTGATAACAATCACTTTTTTGATAATCTTTTCAATAATACCCAGAATATCAGGAATTATCCTGGTGCGAACAATTATTGGAATACGACCAACCAATCTGGAATCAATATATTGGGCGGCAATGCTATCGGGGGCAATGTCTGGGCAGTTCCTAATGGTTGGGGTAAATCATATGTCTGTAATGATTCTAATGGAGATGAATATTGTGATGATGAATATAGGCTGCTTGCTGGTGCTGTAGATTATTTACCTTTATACACTCCAGGTACAGACGGCAATAATAATATTACTGAGTGTATCCAGATTGATGCGGATGGTTATTATTATTTAGGGCAAAATATAACCGGCATTTCACAGACCTGCCTTACTATAACGGGTCTTGATGCACATCTGGATTGTAGGGGATCTTATCTAGAGGGTACTTTGATAGGTAGTACAAAAGGAATATATGCATATGGGCTTAGCTTGACAAGTTCATCTCTCACAAATCTTACTATCGACAATTGTAATATTGGAAGGTATTACACTAATCTTATGCTGGATTATGTCAATGAATCAATCATCAATAATTCATATATCTATTCGTCTGTTAGTGATAATATTTATATGTCTAACTCAAAGAATGATAAGATCTCAAATTTTAAGGAATATAATAATAGTGGGGGGTGGGGTATTAGATTGAGTGCTAGTTTGTATAATATTCTAACAAATGTATCTGCTCATAATGGTTCAAATAGTGGAATATACCTTTCTACTGGTTCTAATTATAATCAGTTTAATGATATCACTATAAGTCGGTTTGCTAGTGCAGGAGTGTCTTTTGAGACTTCAATTAGCAATACTGTTTATAACATCTCTTTATCTTTTACTTATTATGGATTTTCTATTTATGAATCTACAGGTACTGTGGTCAACGATGGAAGGATATTCAATAATACTCATGGCATATTCCTTGATAGGTCCTCTGGTACAATAAGCAATAACCAATTTACTAATCTGAGGGTAACCAACAATACTTATGGTGCTTCTATGAACAAGGCAAGTATCAGTAATAATTATTTCTATGACAATTTTTTCTCTAATTATAATAATACCCGATATTATTCGGGTTCTTTAAACCTGTGGAATATCTCAAACAGGACAGATATAAATATAATGGGCGGAAGTATAACTGGCGGAAACTTTTGGCATTCTCTTAATGAATCAGAAACAGGCTATTCAGAGAATTGTACTGATGAAGATAAAGACGGCATATGTGACATATCTTATAATATGACATCTACTGAGATAGATTATCATCCGCTGGCAAAAAGGCCAATAAACATGACTTTGGTTTCACCAACTAATGCTAATAATACGATAGATCTTCAGGGAAATATCTCATTTAATTGTTCTGCACAGGACATGGATGAGTTGAATCAGCTGGTCAACATCACTTTGTACACTAATCTTAATCAGACTGCTGGATGGTCTGCTATTGAAACAAGAAATCTCACATGGTTTTATGACTCAGCTAATTTTACTGTTGATGCACGGGCACTGATCGGAAACAATACCTTAAGAGATTCATTATACATATGGAACTGTATCGCGTATGATGAAAAAGGCTTGAGCAACTGGGCAGATTCAAATTATTCTTTAAGCGGATGGGATAATGGTAATTATTCTAACATAACAATTAATCTTTCTAGTAATTCTATAGGCTTAACTCCTAATTCAACTGGACATTATCCAAATATGTCAGGTACTTATCTGTCAAAAGTCTTTGATGCTGGCTATTTTGCATCATGGGTAAACCTAAGCTGGGATGAGACCAGACCGATAAACACGAGCATAAATATCAGCTGTAGAAGCTGCGATGACCCTAACTGTGATACTGAAACATTTATCGAATTAGGTGATAATGCAAGCTTTACAAATCTTTCATCAATAGCAGACAGCAGATATCTACAATATAAGATGGTGTTGTGGACTACAAATGTTACAAATACTCCTGAGTTGCTGCTGACTTCTGTTACAATCAAGTATGGCCTGCCTAATGCTCCAAACATTACAACTGTCTATCCTAATTCAACTGGTGGTGAAAGTTATGAGGAGAGGGAAATAATCAATGTTTCAGTTACAGAACCAAATAGTTTAACGTTTAATATAACATATACAAATGAATCGCCTGTTGTTCTGAACTGGTATGTGGCGGGTGTTGAAAATGTGACTTTCCAGAACAAGACTCATTTTAACTGGACAGGTAATTATACGCAAGAAGGGAATTATACTATTTTGGTTAATGTATCTAATGATGCAGGATTTAGTTATCAATATTGGAATCTGAGTGTTAATGATTCATTAGATACAGTTTATCCATTAGTTAATTTTACTTATCCTACACCTGATAATGCTTCGACAGTTACTGATAGTTATTTTGAAGTAAACGTTTCGATCGAAGAGTCTGATCTTAAAGAAGTTGTTTATACTTTTGATGGTACTAATCATACTATTTATAATGATAGTTTAGTTTTTATGGTGAATCTTGATAATGTTTCTGCTTTGGGGGAGAAAGATTATGGAACGGATAACCAAACAACAGATGTCTCTAAATACGGTAACAATGGAACTATATATGGTGCAAGATGGAACTTAACCGGCAAGTATGCTGGTGCGTTTGCGTTTGATGGTGTTGATGACTACATTACTTTTCCTGACCGAGATTACTATACTTTTGGAGATGGCACTAATGATTATCCATTTTCAGTTTCTTGTTGGGTTTATGTGACTAATAATATTGAGAATAATTTTGTTGCTAAGTATGATGCTACTCCCTCTCACTATGAATGGACATTTGGAACTAAGAGTGATGGCGTTCTATATTTTCAGCTTGCTGATGATTCAGAAGTAGGTTACAGGCAAAGGGATTATGATACGCCTTTCCCTACTAATGATTGGCATTATGTTGTAGGGACATATAATGGTTTAGGGGGTACGAATGCAGCTGATGGAATAAACATCTATATGGATGGTGTATTGGTTGATGATCATACAAGTAGTGGTGGATCTTATACTGCTATGGAAAATACACCATCTGAATTAAGAGTAGGATATCATAATGCTGCTGGTTATGCAATGAGCGGAATGATAGATGAAGTTAGGATCTGGAACAGAACTTTAAATTCTTCTGAGATATATCAACAATATGCCTCTAACTTGAATAAGTTTAATACAACCCAATGGTACTTGTATATAAATCAAAGTAAGAATGCAACGACTGTTTTAGATGAGGGTACTTATACTATCCAATCATTTGCAACAGATTCAGATAATAATCACAACTTAACGGAAATAAGATATGTTAATATCTCAATTTTTCCATTGATTAACTTTACATACCCTACACCAGATAATGATTCGACAGTTACTGATAGTTATTTCAAAGTAAATGTTTCGATCGAAGAGTCTAATCTGAAAGAGGTCGTTTATAATTTTAATGGTACTAATTATACGATGTATAATGATAGCTTAGTTTTCATGATGAATCTTGATAATGTTTCTGCTTTGGGGGAGAAAGATTATGGAATGGATAATCAAACAACAGATGTTTCCAGATTTGGCAATAATGGAACGATCTATGGTGTAAGGTGGAATGCAACAGGTAAGTATGGTGGTGCTTTTGTGTTTGATGGTATTGATGACTATATTGTTACTGGAAAGACGTTCCCTTTAAATGCAAGCTTAGCTAGGACAATAAGCTTGTGGTCTAGGTTAACATCTTTACCTTCTGCGGATAAGCTTACTCCTTTGGTTAGTTGGGGTTGGGATGGAGCAGGTGCTCAACCCGAGAATGGACTTTTTGCTATTGTTGTTCAGTCTTATTGGGGATATACTAAATTTGGTGTTTGGGGCATATTAAATGACCATTGGACAACACAAAGCTTGGAGATAAATAAATGGTATAATCTGATTGCAGTCTATGATGGTAATAATGACTTAAAAATCTATATTGATGGTAATCTGAATTATTCCAATAGTACTGTAGTTCCATTTGATACTTTAGATTCAGAATTGTCTATGGGAAAATGTATGGGTTGTGGAACATATGGGGATAGGATTTATTTTAGCGGTTCTTTGGATGAGGTTAGAATATGGAACAGAAGCTTAACAGCAGATGAAGTTTATCAACAGTATGTCTCTAATCTGAATAAATATGATGTTGATAAATGGTTGTTGGATGTTAATGAATCTAGTTTGAGTGATGGAACTTACATATATCAAGCATGTGCTTCTGATGTTTTGGATCAAGAAAATTGTACTGAAGTTAGGACTTTGGAGGTTGATTTTTCTGCGCCATTGATCAACTTCACTTATCCAACGCCGGATAATGGTACAATACAAGCAGAAACATGGGTTGATGTTAATGTAACGATTGAAGAAAGTAATTTGGGTG
>JBDRQV010000083.1:0-6305 GCA_043826105.1 Nanobdellota archaeon
TATAATTAGTTCCATCCCAATTATAGATAACTGAATTCAGATTATCCTCATCTATCGAAACATTTATCTCAACAGATCTAGTAGAAACATTTGTACCATTAGCCAAAGTTGGCTCAGTAAAGTTTACAACTGGAGGTATAGAAACATTCACATATCTTATCTCAGTTGCGTTCTGATTGCCTAACATATCTTCAGCAAATGCTTGATAAGTATGCATACCTCCAAGTACACCTTCACTCACATTCTGGCTTTGATTAACATACAGATACCACGTATCATTATCATATTTATTCAGGTTAGAAGCATACTCTTGATAGATTTCTTGTGCTGTCAATGTTCTGTTCCAGATTCTGACTTCATCAACAACACCAGGAGTTCCAAACTGTGCTTCATTATCATTCACACCAACATAAACACCTTCATCCCCCTCAAGTATCGACTCACCATAAGCATCTGATTGTGACTGTAATACCCCATCTACATAAATCTTTAATCTATTTGAAGCCAAATTTTTATCAAATGTTCCTACAACATGATGCCATTCCCCCATATCATAAGGAGAAGAACTTCCAGTAGTGCTATAACCTGATAATGTACTTATTCCAAAATAGAATACATTATATACAGATTGAGTACAGCCTAACATCCATTTGTATTGAGACACATCATGAACAACTAAAGCATCCTGATTACAATAACTATTTAACCCTTTAAACCAAGCGGAAACAGTTAGCTCTTCTTCCATATCCCACATGTCCTTATCCTCAACAAAAGCATAATCATATTTGTCAGTAATATCGTAAATCAAATCTGTTCCCACAGTAAAACCCATACCATACCTACCGATAGCATATTCATCCCCATCTCCGTTTATCAGCCCATCATTCCCATATTTGCTCAGATCCACAGCATATGTCCTATTATCTCCCAAAGCAGAAACATTATCAAAATTAAGCATCAATAACAATGAATCATTATATAATGTATAATTTGTTCCATCCCAATTATATACTACCTCTCCCAGATTAGTTTCCTCGATCGATACATTGACTAAAATTGAAGTATTTGTGATAAGTGTATTATTCGCTAATGTTGGCTCTGTAAAATTGATCAATGGATAGGTTGTATCATTAACTACAATTTTATAGATTGTTGAATTTATATTATTTGATGTATCATTCACAGAAACATTAACTTCATATGTACCAAGCTGCAAGAAAGAACCATTTGTCAATATTCCATCTCCAGAGGTTATATTAAATCTGGTTGTATCATTCACAAAATACATGATAGGGTCATTATCAGAAGCATTGAAATCGATCGATAAAGACTCTGAATAATATTCAATTGTAGCATTAGCAGGATACTGATCCCACCTAGGTGTAACATTAACAATAACTTCTCTAACTCCAGTATCATTCTGATTGCCTAAAACATCTGTAGCAAATGCCTGATAAGTGTATATATTATCAGTAAGCAATGTTGTAGCATTCTTACTTTGGTTAACATAAAGATACCATTGAGTTTGATTGTATTTGTAAAGATTTGAAACATATTGTTGATAAACTTCATCAGCCGATAATGTCCTATTCCAAATTCTTACTTCATCTATTGAACCGTTCCATGGTAAACCTAGACGATAGCCTGCACCTATAAGAATATCTCCTGCCATATCACCAGTATTTCCACTTGCAATTGAACCGACTAACGCACCATTTTTATAGCCATAAAGCTGACCACCAGTATGGACCAATGTAACATATGTCCACTCATCATTAGTGTATGGTATTCCTACTCTATCTTCACTTCCATCATAATTATAGACCCAAATTCTATCCGCTCCCCCTATTGTTCCTCGTGTAATCTCTAACCAGCCCCCAGACCAGTCCCCTATTGCGTGTTGAGCATCATAAGCATGAGAAATTGTTGGAGAATCACCAGTAGGTTTAAGCCATATTGAAATTGTTCCGGTAGATGATGTAATTAGATCTCCCCAAGATCTAGAAGTATTAAAATACTGATTGTTTGCACTATCAAAATAATAAGCTCCACTAAACTTGCCAAGAACAAAACTAGGACATGATAAACAAGAAGCATTATTACTACCATATGACAGATCAACAACATAAGTACTATTCTCACCCAAAGCAGAAACATTATCAAAATTCATCATCAATACTAAACTATCATTATACATAGTATAATTAGTGCCGTTCCAGTTATAGATAAGCTCAACCAACCTGTCATCTTCAATTGTTTCTTCAACAGAAATATTTATTTCAACATAAGCTTCTGTACTGTTTGAATGATTCGCTAAAGTGATCAAAGTAAAGTTGACAGGCGCATCATAATCTAGTCTGATTGTTTTCGTTTCAGTACAGTTCTCATTATCTAAACTATCTGAAGCACATGCATAATAATCATATGTTCCAGTAATCCTATAATCCCTAGTCATATTAAGATAATAGTTAGATGCATTTTCTTTTACAAAATTAACATTATCATTACCCTGAGAATTGATCGAATAACTATCCAAACTATCTGTATGATTAACATACAATTGCCATCTATCTGTATCAAATTTCCTTAGATTAGATACATAAAGCCCTTTGATCTCTTCATCTGTTAAGTTTCTATTAAATACCATAGCTTCATCGATATATCCTGTGTATCTGCCCCCAAATCCATCTCCAAACAATAATTTTTGAGCAGAACCCTGGTTTCTATTATCTATAGCGTAACTAGCCTGTAGAGTTCCATTAACATAAGCCCTCCATGTTGTATTATCATATGTTAAAGCAATATGTGCCCATGTATTATTATTTATTGCAAGCTCTGATCGATAATCTGTATCTAAAAACCATTGAACATTTGTTTTAGTGGTTGTCTTAAAAAGACCGATAAATGTAATAGCATCACCTGGAACCCTCTCCCAATTTAGTATACCTACCTCGCTGGAAGGCGTATAATTTAACTTTATCCAGAATGACATAGTAAACAAGTCAAAGCCTGTTCCATCTAATGTAGCCTCAATTATATCATTTCCATTATACTCATAAGCTCCGCCATACTTACCATATGGCGTCCATGTTGGACAATCATAACCAACAGTACAATTACCAACAGAACCAGTTTTGCTTACATCTACTGTTCTGTTAAATCCTTCCCCAATTGAAGAAACATTATCAAAGTTCATCATAAATATCAAAGAATCATTATAATAATTGATTATGCTAGTCCCATTATTTAATTCTAGATTATCTAAGCTAGACTCTGTAAAGTTTAAGATTGTGTATGTATCCCCCTCAGTAACTGTTGTCTCATTAACATTATTAAAATCAAAGACTATATCACCTAATGAACTTTCTACAACTGAAATATTTATCAAGACAGGAGTATTTTGATAACTATTATTGTAAATGGTCGGTATTGTAAAGTTAACATTTGGCGGCACAGTATCAACAGCATCTATCTCAATTGTCCTTGTTTCAGTGCAATTTTCATTTAAGCTTGAATCAGAAGCACATGAATAATAAGTATAAACTGAGTCTGTTAATCCTGCAGTTGCACTCCTGCTTTGATTAACAATTAAGTACCACTGAGTTTGATTATATTTATTGAGATTAGAAACATATTGTTGGTAAATTTCACCAGCAGTTAAGCTTCTATTCCATATCCTGACTTCATCTATTGTTCCATTAAAGATCCAGCTATCTCCCCAATACCTTCCGATAGTTAAAGGTAATGCATTATTTGTAGGCGAAGCGTCTGTTTGTGAACGATTATATGCTCCATTAAGATAAAGAGTTAGATTATTACTAGATTTTGAGAAAACATATGCTGCATAATACCAAACATCTGCAGAAACATTCACATCCAGTGAACCTACCCAACTATCAGTATAAAATCTTAGGGCATTATTAAAAAGATTGATTGAATATCCCGAATTGGTATTAGCCCCCTTATCCAATATACCTGCATCATCATCTAACCTATTTGCATTAAACCAAACAGCAATAGTAAAATTACTATTGATTAAATCTAGGCTATCATCGTCTTGGATGCTGATATAATAGCCCGTTGTCCCGTTAAACTCATATGCTCCATCATATTTACCGATTGGGTTAAATACTGGACAAAGACTACAACTACCATTATTTCCCTTCCCACTGATATCAACAACATAATTATCATTCTCACCTAACCCACTCCTATTATCGAAGTTCATCATCAATAAAAGACTATCATTATAATAGGTAAAGTTAGTTCCGTTCCAGTTATAGATAACTTCTTTCAAGCTGGGCTCATATATAGAGATATTTATAGAATCGATATAATCTACATACAAAGTTGTATCATTATCAGGTGTTGGATAGGTAAAGTTAATATCCGGTTCAAAATTATCTGTTCCGCCTATGCCTATTTCTCTAAGGCCTGTAGTATTCCAATTATTGGATGTATCTTCTGCCCAAACCTGATAAGTGTACGTACCATTAGGTAACTCAACACCCGGAGATTTTGATTGATTGATATAAAATTCCCATTTATCAGTATCATACTTCTTTAGGTTAGACATGTAAGACTGATTTATCTCCTCTGCAGACATGGTTCGATTATACACTCTTACTTCATCTATCGAACCTGCAAAATATCTATTGGTGCTTGAAGCAAAATATGCATCTCCTATCTGGATATCTGTAATCTCAGTAGATAACCCTGCTGCAACACCACTTGCTGTACCGTTTAAGACACCATTGATATAAATCTTATTGGTTCCTGCTGTAGAATCATGGACAAATGCCCCATGATACCATATATCGATAGATAAACCCATAGTCGTGACAGCCTTGTTAGCGGCATCAAAACTTCCATCGGGTGATGTATCGAACCTGAGGTTTCCGCTTGCATCTTCAAAAGCTACACACCAAATCCTTCCGTCTGAGACAGTAGGTTCTGCCCATCTCGCCACCAATATATCGCTTACTTCTATAACACTGATATTAAACCAGAACATTAGTGTAAGGTCATCACTGGTCTCCCAATCAACATCACGTGTTATAGATATATAATCATCTATTCCATCTAAATTTATTGCATTGCCGAACTTTCCAGCTGAAATTATTTCATCATCTTCAAAGTTCTGTGCTGTTCCATTGTTTCCATAGCTGCTGGCATCAGCAAAGTAGGTGTTATTCTCCCCTAATGATGTGATATTTTCAAAGTTCATAAGCAACAATATGTTATTATCATAGAATGTATAATTATCTCCATTCCAATTATATACTACAGCTTCCAGATTACTTTCAGTTATAGTAACATTAATCTCAGTATGATTATTATCTGTTATAGTTCTATCATCTAAAGTTGGAGCTGTAAAATCAATAGATGGATCAACAATATAATCAAACTCAACATCACCTAAAACCTTAAGGTCAAAAGTATCTTGAACTCCCTCTAACTCACTCAAATAAACCTTATACTCTCCTTCTAAATAAACATCTTCAAATGTAGCAATTATCTCTGTTCCATTCTCTTCATAGATCTCTATTATAGAACTAGAATTAGCTCTTGCATAAACAGTAATATCCCTCGTATCGTCTAACTCTTGCTCAAACCTAACCCTCACATAATGTCCATCTGGTATCTCTGTCCAATTATCATCCCTCTCTTTTACATATTCATACACATCTGAAACAAAAGATCTATCAGAATCTAAATGCTCTGCATCAGTTATCTCGATAACAATCTCAAAAGTCTGATTAGATAAGCTAGGAGTGACCCATTGTATATAATCGACTAAACCATTACTATCAGTATCAAAAGATTCAAACTCAAACTCTCTTCTTGAACCATTGACCAACCAATAAAGTTTTATTGCAGAAGCAGCCTGCTGTGGTTCCAGATAACTATAGGTCAATATATTCTCATAATGCACATCCGAACTTACAATAACTCTCTTGACATTACCCGAAACATTAATTTCTTCAGCTGTTGGCCCTTCTGTATAATACTCAACTTCAACCTCAGAAACTTGTTCATCTATTATGACCTGAGTAACATTTGATTCTTCAGTATCCAATACTGCATAAGTTGTTATCTTAACATTGAACAGCCATTCAAATAACTTTGTCAGGAATCCTTTTCCTTCTCTCTTTATAGAATAACCAGTTATTGTATTTCTTTCATTTGTCTTTTCAATGATCTCTGAGTTTATATCTTTAAGCTCAACATTGCTCAACAATCCTTCTCTCTTCCTTCCCTTCAGCTTATCTATATCTCTATCTATCTTTACAACTTTCTTATCG
>JBDRQV010000084.1:0-3266 GCA_043826105.1 Nanobdellota archaeon
TCAGAAGCCTCTACTCCAGGACAATTAAAATTAATAGCAAGCGGTGCAACAGGAGATATTGAATTTTTAACAAATAGTAGTGCAAGAATGAGGATTCTTGATAATGGTAATGTTGGTATTGGAACAATTACACCGGCAGAATTATTGACAGTAAACGGCAAAATACTTGCAGAAGAAGTTGAAGTTGTGGCTGATGTTGATGATTACCCCGACTTTGTATTCTTAGAAGATTATAAATTACTAACAATTAAAGAAGTAGAACAATTTATTGTGCTAAATCATCATTTGCCAAATGTCCCATCATTATCAGATGTAAAAAAAGATGGAATAAACCTGGGAAAAATGAGTACAATTCTTTTACAAAAAATTGAAGAGCTAACTTTATATGTAATTGAACTTAAAAACGAGAATGAAGAAATAAAAACAAAATTAAATTCTCAAACTAACCAACAATAAAAAGGAGGTTTAATATGAAAAAATTAATAATCTATATAATGTTGATACTGTTTTGCAGTAGTACTCTGCTATCTCAAACCATTGTAGAACAATATGACAGCTTACATACTGATGTAGTAGTTAGTGGCGACAGAAGATTCACAAGGTGTAATAATATAGAAACAAGTACTACCGGACATCTTTTAAAGTGGAATGGTGATTATCTGCTTCAATCAGAAATGCAGATATATCATGCATTAAAAGATTATGACTACAGTAAAGCTATAACATACCTGAAAGAAGCAATTAAAGGTTTTGATGATGTAATTCAATACAGAGATGATAATAAAGGAAATAATCTGGAAGAAGCTACTTGGTCTGAGTTAATGCCATATTATGTGGATACAGTAGTACCCGAAGGTGAAGAATATGCCTGGGTGGTACATAGTGGTATGGTGACCTACCCAATGGCAGATTTTGTGCAGGAAGTAATTAATGATGCAGGAAATTTAGGATATGAAACAATGCCTTCGACATACTCAGATTGTCAGTATTATCATGACAAATCATTTTCAGTAATAGCTAATGAACTACGCGATCGTATTATAGAAACTATTGATGCGCATGATTATGAGTGGCATAATATTGATAGTAATTATGGCACATATAGATTTTATGATGGAGACCCTATTTATATTAATTATCATAATAAACATTTACCCTGGAATATGAACTTTGCTATGGGTAGAACCTTACTTATGATGTATTATGCATGTCATGATGATACTGATTATATTCCCAATAGTGACAGTACTTATGATGATATGGCAGATATTTATCTGGATAAAGTTCAACGAATGGCAAATTATTTTATGTCTGAAATTGATATTGAAGATGGAGATAAATATGTTTGGAATTATGCACCTGATTACAATAATGATGGAAGTGTAGAAAATACAGCACATGCATTTATAGATATTGATTTTATGTTATTATGCTATGAGCATTATAGTGATGTAGGAGTTTCTATTGATATGACTAAATTTGCTAAAGGTTTTTATCACCTTATTTACGAAGAACCTCTTGCCATTAATAATTATGTAGATGGTTCAAGTGAAACACTTCCTTCTTCTCTATTTCCTGGTCTTTATGTTGGACTTAAGGATTTTATATATGATGAAATTTATCAAATCGGTGCTGATAATTGTGCCGAATTAGCAACTTCAGTATCATCACTTGGATCTTGTTGGCATTTATTATCATTAGCCAATCTACAACGTTATAAGAATTTTATGGAACCTATGTTTGTATCAAGAGGCCCTGGATCTGGTTCCGATTGGTCGGGTGTAGATTGCGGTGATATAGATGGTGATGGAATATCAAACGATTATGCAGCTGTAAGAAATGGTGATGGAACCATGTATGTTAACAGAATTTCGGTAAATGGAGGCGATGTTCAGGACAACAACGTAGTAGCTAAAACATTTCCTACTAATACAGTTTGGGGTGATATTGCAGTAGGCGATTTTGATGGCGATGGTGTAGATGAAATAATTGCCGCTAATAATCTAAATGGAGATTTATACGTATATGAATTATCATGTCCAACATGTACTACATTAACAGAAATAGATATAAGTCTGCAAGGCGACGGATCAGATTGGTCGGGTTTAGCTGCCGGCGATTTTAATGGAGATGGTAAAGATGAAATTGTTGCAGTTAGAAATGGTGATGGCGGTATATACGTATACGAACTGGACGGATCTAATAACTTAGCTAGTATAGATTATACAATCTTATCACAAACTTGGGGTGGAGTATCTGCCGGAGACCTTGATGGTGATGGTAAAGACGAATTTGTTGCTTTGAATAATACAAATGGTGATCTGTATATGTATAGACTAAATTCCAGTGATGAAATTACCAGTGTAACTGTTAAAGATAATGGTGAAGATTCTGACTGGACAGATATTGCTGCTGGTGATTTCGATGGCGATGGATTAGCTGAATTTATTGCCAGAAGAGCCTATGATGGAGATATGTATTTTTATCAATTCAATGGCACAAGTTTGGAAGGTATATCATCTGATAGCAGAGAATATTTTCCTGCCGATCAAGAGATAGCTACATTAGGAAGTGGGTTAAGAGAAGATGCTAATGCAACTCAGGACAGGCTAATAAGTTTTAGAAATTTTGACGGTAATTTCTTTATTTGGGATATAGATATTGAAGATGCTAGTTCTGCTATAACTTGTACTGACCTTGATATGGATGATATAACAACATCTAATACTAAAGATTATTATGCAAATGATAATATAACTGCAAGTGATTTTACAATTGAAGATGGTGCAGATATTATCTTTAGAGCAGGTACTAATGTAGTATTAGAAACTGGTTTTATAGTTGAAGCCGGAGCAGAATTTATCGCTTATATTGATGACGAACTGGATTGCACAGATACTCAGGGACAGAAATCAGCAGGAAAAAAACAACCTAAGCATTATCGAGAGAATGTTATTTTAGAAGATGACGACAAACTGAAAGATGGTAATTATTTAAAAGCTACAATCTATCCCAACCCAAATACTGGCAGATTTACTGTTGAGTTGGAAGGTGTAAAAGAGTCAGCATCAATAAGTGTATCAAACATGCTAGGTTGTGAAATTTTATCAAAAACATTAACTACAAATACATGTGAAATTGACCTTAGAAACGAACCTAAGGGAATTTATATTGTTAAAACTATTGTTGGTAGAGAAACATTTGTAGAAAAAGTAATTTACAAATAATTTCTTCTTCTAAAATCTGAAAAAAGAAGAAACCTAAAT
>JBDRQV010000085.1:0-2737 GCA_043826105.1 Nanobdellota archaeon
TTAAATACTATTATTCTTAAAACTTATATATGGCAGATGAGCATAAGATAACTATTGAAGAATTTTATAAACAGCATGGATCATCTGAGAAAGGCCTTACATTAGAACAAGTAAAAGAAAGGCAGAAAGAATATGGACTTAATATATTAGAGACAAAAAAGAAAGTACATCCGATAATAAAGTTTCTTAAACAATTTACAAATTTCTTTGCGTTGCTCCTGATAGCTGGTTCATTACTGGCTTTTTTTGCTGAGTTTGTAGCTCCAGGAGAAGATAATCTATACATAGGTATAGCATTATTAGGTGTAGTTCTGCTTAACGCTATCTTTACATTTATCCAGGAATACCAGTCAGAAAAGATAATGGAGTCTTTCAGGAAGATGCTGCCTACTATGGTTGATGTCACAAGGGATGGCAAGAGGCAAAACTTACATACCAAGGAGATAGTTCCAGGCGATATAATCTTTTTGTCTGAAGGAGATAAAGTTCCTGCGGATGCAAGGATAATTGATCATAATTCTATGAAAGTAGATAATTCTTCGCTTACAGGAGAATCAGAACCCGAATTGAGAAAAACAGAGTTTACTCATGAAAACATATTAGAATCAAGAAATATGCTTTTTTCAGGTACACTTGTCCAGTCAGGGAATGGAAAGGCTATCGTTTATGGAACAGGGATGAACACGCAGATAGGTAATATAATAAAACTTACAAAAGAGACAAAAAGGACAGAAGCTCCTCTGCGTAAAGAGCTAAACAGGTTTATCAAGATCATATCTGCCATAGCTATATTTTTAGGAATTACATTCTTTACAACAAGTTTTTTTATTGGACATAAGCTGATTGGCAGTTTAATATTTGCAATAGGTATTATTGTAGCTAATGTTCCAGAGGGATTACTTCCTACTGTTACATTATGCTTAAGCATAGCTGCTAAAAAGATGGCTAGAAAAAATGCTCTGATAAAAAATCTTGAGTCTGTTGAGACATTAGGCTCAACAACAGTCATATGCACTGATAAGACTGGTACCATTACTCAAAATAAGATGACCTTAAATACGATCTTTATCAATCTTAAGGAAGTAAGTGCTTATGAAAAAGGGATAAAGAAGCTAAACTCTATCTTATTTTTATTCAAGTCAATGGTCTTGTGCAATAATTCAAGAAAAGAGAAGAATAATTTTATAGGCGATCCAACTGAGACCTCTTTGATCGATTTCTCAAAAAGATATATTGATGTAACTAAGTTGATTAAATCTGAAAAGAGAATACATGAATCTCCATTTGACTCTAAGACAAAAAGGATGATAACTACTAATCTTTCAGGAAGAAAAAAGATAGCTTATCTGAAAGGTGCTCCTGAAGTAGTTACAAGAATGTGCAATAAGATCCAGATAAATGATAAAACCTATCGATTTACTGATAAGTATAATAAGAAAGTAAGGGATTCGTATAAGCTGATGGCATCAAGAGGTGAAAGGGTCTTGGCCTTCGCTTATAAGGAGACAAGATCAGATAAGGCTGTTGAGAAGGATTTTACATTCATAGCACTCGCAGGCATGATCGATCCTCCAAGACCAGAGATATCAGGAGCAATACAAAAATGCAGGACAGCAGGCATAAAAGTTATAATGCTGACTGGTGATTATAGCATAACAGCAGAAGCTATAGCAAGAAAAGTAGGTATGATAACTAATAATCATTCTAACGTCATAACTGGAGATGAACTTGCTAAGATGCACGACAAGAAGCTTAAGGTTCTATTAAAAAAGGAGGACCTTATCTTCGCTAGAATAAATCCATCTCAAAAGCTCAGGGTAGTGAGATTACTTCAGCAGATGGGTGAAGTAGTAACAGTTACAGGAGATGGTGTAAACGATGCACCAGCTTTGAAAAATGCAGACATGGGTGTCGCTATGGGCATTAGTGGAACAGAGGTTGCCAGGGAAGCAAGCGATATGGTCTTATTAGATGATAACTTCGCCACGATCGTTAATGCTGTAGAGCAAGGAAGGACAATCTTTGATAACATCAAGAAGTTTATTGCATATATTCTTACAAGTAATGTACCAGAAATCTTACCTTTTATAGCTTTTGTCCTTTTACATATACCATTACCTTTAACAGTTGTTCTTATATTAGCTATAGATTTGGGTACTGATCTATTACCTGCTATAGGTTTAGGTACTGAAAATCCAGAATCTGATGTTATGAAGAAAAAGCCAAGATCAAAAAACGAGAAGCTTATGACCAATACTTTATTATTTGTATCCTATGGCATAGTGGGTGTGTTACAAGCAGCAGCAGGATTTTTCTCTTACTTTGTTGTGCTTTTTACAGGAGGGTGGACATGGGGGCAGCAATTAGCATTTAACGACCCATTATATCTAAGGGCAGTTAGCGCCTTTTTTGCTAGCATCATTATCTGCCAGGTTGCAGACGTACTCATATGCAGGACCAGAAGACAATCAATATTCAAGACAGGATTTTTTACTAACAAGATTGTATGGTTAGGCATCTTTACAGAATTACTTCTTTTAGCTTTGATAATATATTTACCAATTTGCAATAAGTTTTTTGAAACAGCGCCATTAAGCCTTTTTGAGCTCTCTTTATCTATACCTTTTGCTCTCTTGATATTCTTCGGAGACGAATTAAGAAGATATCTTGTAAGAAAGGATAATGGGTTTGTTAAGAAATATTTGACTTGGTAGGTTATAAATAACCCTCAACCAGC
>JBDRQV010000086.1:0-4017 GCA_043826105.1 Nanobdellota archaeon
AAAAAAAACCAATAATATCGCCTATGCTGTAGACAAAGTTACTGATTTTATAACAGGGGAGGCAGGAGTACAAATGACCCCATATAGCAGTTTTCTAAATGATTTGAATAATGGTGATCCCCATAATTTTTGGGATAGGCAAGATATTACTTCCCCGGATGTATCCCATTACACTTATATCGGAACAAAGGATAATTGGATAACCACTTATTTTCTAGTTGGAGAAGATGATGGATGGGTAAGACAAAATAGCGTACATTTAGATGGTGTCCCGGGTTTTGTATATGATCTCTCTCATTCTCAATTAACATATGACTCCCCAGTATATGATCATTTTAAGGATAATTATCTAAGTCTTGAAAAAAAATCTATTTATTTGCCAAAAAATATTTTCCCAGATATAAACAATTTTCAGGAGCTTCCTGTAATAAAAGGGAGTATATCTGGAGTAGAAGAAAAAAATCATGAAATCAATATTGATTCTGTAGACATGGTTGTTTTTGATCTTGTCTGGATAGATGGATTGATCAATTTTAGTTTAACAAGTCCGTCCGGTGTTTTGATTGATAAAGATTATGCTGAAAATAATGATTCAATAGAATACTATACTGACAGTTATGAGACAGTTGTCATAATTAATGACTCTGAACCTGGTTTGTGGAAGCTCCATGTATCTGGTCTTGACATTAATGGCTCAACAGAGTATGACATATTTACATTTGTTGAAAGTAATCTTACCGTTACTAATATAATAGATAAGTACCAATACGATAAGAATGAGTTACTCTATCTAAAAGTAAATTTAACTAAAGGAATTAATATTGTGACTGGGGCTACTATCTCAGCCAAAATAAATAAACCAGATGGAACTGAAACATTTGTTTACCTTTATGATGATGGTTGGCATAATGATGGGTCTTTTGGAGATGGGATATATGGAAATGTTTATTCAGGCATGAACAAATATGGGCAGTACAATATAGAAGTAACTGCCTTAGGAAATTATGAGGGAGATGACTTTTCAAGAGAATTCGAATATGCTATTTGGGTTGAGGGTTATCCTGACTTGACAATTAATAATATTACTTTATCTCAATCTAGTTTTATAGAAGGGGATAATATAGTTATTACTGCTGAAGTTAAGAATTTGGCTGATTTTGAGGCCAGGAATGCTACGATCGGCCTATATTTAAAAGATTTGTTTGGTGATGTAATGATAGATAATGTTACTATTGATATCGATGCTTTTGATATTGCAATTGTGTTATTTAACTGGACAAATATTTCAGCTGGTATTCAAAATGTGAGTGTGATGATATCACCTTTCAATGAGTTTATAGAATTGAATTATGATAATAATAGGCACGAAATGAGGATAGATGTAAGATATCTAAGTAGAACATTATTAAATAACTATAGCAAATTAAAAGTTAATTTTAGCAATAATGAGCTTGAAAGATTATTCTTTGTTAAGGTGCATAAAGATGTTGATGTTGAGAAAGCATACATGAATATCGAGCCTAGCTATGCTTATTGGATAATGGATAATTCAACATTTGGAAGTATGAGTATCGGTGAAATCAGTTCTCCTGAATTTAGAGATCTTGACGGCGATGATGATTTAGATCTAGTAATAGGAAAAAGCGATGGTAAACTGGGCTATTATAAAAATGTTGGAACAAGAAATTTAGCAGTATGGGTATATGAAAGTTCGATGTTTGATGGGATAGATGTAGGGGAGGGTAGCAATCCAGAATTTGTAGACATAGGTGCAGATAATGATTGGGATTTAGTGATTGGTGAGAAATATGGTAATCTAAGTTATTATGAAAACATAGGAACTCGCTTTTCTCCGACCTGGTCACTAAGCAATCTAAGTTTTGATGGTGTGGATTTTGGAATGTTTATCCAACCTAAATTTGTAAACCTAGACAATGATGGTGATTTTGATCTAGTTATTGGGAACCAGGAAGGGGGTTTATATTATTATGAAAATATAGGGACCCAATTCTTACCAATATGGAGGTATAATGAATCGGTGTTTGATGGGATAGATGTAGGGAGGCATAGTAGCCCGGAATTTTTAGATCTGGATAGGGATAGAGATATGGATCTGTTGGTAGGTGAGTTCTATGGCAAATTATATTATTATGAAAATATAGGTACTAAATTCTCGCCTGTTTGGTCTTATAAAGACCTAATCTTTGATAATATAGGTATCACTTATTTGAATACCCCCGCAGTTGTAGATATAGATGATGATGGGGATTTAGACCTATTAATTGGTGAAGGTATGGGTAGGTTAAATTATTTTGAAAATATATACAATATTTCGAGAGTGGAATTAGATATAACAAATAATGGGATCACTGATTCGATAATCTATAATTATAATGTTACTGAAATAGAATTTACAAATAGATTAAATGAATATAAATCAACACATAATCCGGAAGATGATGACTACTATTATATCCCGCTTATTTTCAAATCTGATTCGATTGGTTCTATAATTATTTATGATATTAATATTTCGATAGAACCACTAATAGTCTGCAATGATTTAGAAACACAGCTTTGTCCTATTCAAACAGGTATTTGTGAGAATTCATTTGAGACTTGCGTGGATGGTCAATGGAATTGTTGTGGGATTAATGAATATAATCTATCTGGAAATTATGAACTAAATGAAACATTGAGAGATGGATTAGACAATGATTGTGATGGATTAACTGATGAGATCGGTAAGATTATATCAGATAGTGATGGAGATGGTGTAATAGATGAATGGGATTTATGCAGCGGAACAATTTCCATTTATACAGATAGATATGGGTGCCCTATGAATATAACGATTGATCTATTTGAAGGATGGAATTTGATCCAATCTCCAACATTAACTATTGAAAAGATAAATGAAACGCTGAAAAATGTCAATTATTCTTTTGTCCTAAATTATAATAATTCCATGTGGTATTCTTATGGACCTGATATGCCACTCAACACCTTAAACTATTTTATACCGGGTTATGGATATTGGATCAAGGTCAATGAAGATAAAACTCTGACATTATCATAAACTTTATATATATTGTTTATTCTGGATGGTGTATGGCTGAACAACAGATGACTCCTGAACAGGTAGATGAGTTAAAAGAAAAACTGAAAGATATGAGCCCTGAAGAGATAAAGGAGTTTCAGAAAAAGCAATGTATATTCTGCCATATTGTTGCCGGCAAAGTACAGTCTAAAAAGATCTATGAAGATGATAAATGCTTAGGCATCCTTGATATCAATCCTGCTAATCCTGGCCATATACTGCTGATGACAAAAGAACATTACAGCATAATGCCCCAGATACCCGAAGATGTGTTGCAGCATATATTTATGGTCGCGAAAGCACTCTCAAATGCCTGCCTTAGAGGGTTGGGTGTTGGGGGGACCAATATCTTTGTTGCTAATGGTGTGGCAGCAGGACAGAAAGCCAATCATTTTATGGTGCATATAATCCCGAGAAAAGAAAAAGACGGCATCAAATTTGAATTGCCGCAGAAAAAGATCAGCGAAGAAGAACTTATCACCATAAGGAATAAACTGACTAAGAAGATCGCTTCCCTTACTGGAAAAGGTGAAGTGATGCGAACAGAAAGGCCCGAGAAAAATGTTTTAGAAGCTGTGTTTGAAGAAGAAAGTGAAGATGATGAGATAGATGAAAAGAAAGGAGAAATAGCTGAAGAAAGAGAAGTGGAAGAGAAAGAAGATCTGGTTGAAGACAGAAAAGCATTGGAAGAACCAGAAGAAAAGCCTTTGAAAAAAACAGCTAAAGAACCTATAAAGAAAAAAGAGCCAAAAGAAAAACCTAAGGGAGATGTTTCCCTGGATGATATAAGTGATCTGTTCAAATGAGCGGAGAAAATTGTATCATATGCCAGATAGTGAAGGGAGTCATCCCATCTGAGAAGATTTACGAAGATGAAGAGGTATTGGTATTTCTGGATGTGAACGGAGCAAATCCTG
>JBDRQV010000087.1:0-4967 GCA_043826105.1 Nanobdellota archaeon
TAATGGAAGAAGAAGGATAAACCATATCTAGATTTATGGTTGGTCCTTGCTCTATTGTTATTGATCTTAATTCTGTTGAGTTGATGTTATTTGATTGGTCTCTTGCAAATGTTTGATAGATATAAGTTTCTAAGCTTAATCCATGTGTTGAGTTTCTGCTTTGATTTATAGATAGATACCATTGTGTTCGGTTGTATTTGTTTAGGTTTGATATGTATTCTTGATAGACTTCGTCTGCTGTTAAAGAACGGTTCCATAACTTTATTTCATCTATTTTTCCGTTAAATTGTCTATCTGGTGTACCTGCTTCGTCTTTTGATCCTACTCTCCAACTGCCTGACTTTTGAGTTGGTGTTATTGTGTATTCTTTAGATGAATCTAAAACTCCATTGAAATAGAAATTGACATGTGTTCCATTTGTGACTGCTGTAATATATGTCCATGTGTTTAGGGAAACTGAACCTGTGCTTTCTATATCATGATTATCCCCATCATTATAGTTAACACCTAACTTATCTTTTAAGGCTTCGCTTCCTTGTGAACCTATTCTCCAGACTGAGGTTAAATCAGCAGCTTCGTCCGAATAGATGTTCTTAATATATTCATCATCTACATCACCATATGCTTCCGGATATATCCATGCACTAAATGTGGTTTTTTGAGAAATATCTAGACTAGCACTATCTGCAATCAAAATATAATCGTCGGTGCCATCGAACTCAAATGCTCCAACATATTTCCCAGTAATGTTCCATGTAGTGCCATAAATAGAACCATTGTTTCCATATTTAGAAATATCTGTTGTCTGATTATCAACACCATAATCTTTTTCATCCAAAGCAGAAAGATTATCGAAATTCATCATCAGGACTAAAGAATCATTATAGTATGTGTAATTAGTTCCGTTCCAGTTGTATATTATTGAAGAAAGAGAGGGTATATCAATAGAAACATTTATCTCAACATTTGTTGATGTGCTTGTTGTGGCATTTGATGGAGTAGGATCAACAAAACTAATATTACCTGAATCTCCGAACATCGGATCAACAATGTAATCAAATTCTATATAACCTATTACTCTTAGATCAAATGTGTCTTGTTCAGTTGTTAAATCAGTTAAATAAACTTGGTAGTAGTTTTCATCAGTTATAGAATCAAAGAAAGCAATAGTTTCATTTCCATCTTCTTCATAAACAAGTATGCTCCCATTTCCTCTTGCATATATTGTGATGTCGTTATTGCTAGTGAGTTTTTTTTCAAAGATAATCCTCACATATTCGCTGGTGTTTATTTGTTCAGTCCAATTATTATCTTGTTCAGATACATAATCTGAGATATCAGAAATAAACTCCCTATTATAATCA
This sequence comes from Nanobdellota archaeon, assembly GCA_043826105.1. Taxonomy (GTDB): domain Archaea; phylum Nanobdellota; class Nanobdellia; order Woesearchaeales; family DATDXC01; genus JBDRQV01. Next base: position 1,365 of record JBDRQV010000087.1, read on the forward strand.
AGATGTTCTGCTTTAGAGATATAGATTATCTCATAAATTTGTGTAGAAAGATGTGGAACAATCCATTCAATTTCATCTATAAAACCATCGTTATCGTTATCTTTCTTATCAAAACTTACTTCTTTTTCAGTATCGTTTACAATCCAATAAAGTCTTATTTCTTTTACAGATTCGTCAATAGATGTGTAAGCAAATATGTTCTCATAATGAATGTCTGAACTTATGGTTATCTTCTTTCCTTTTTTAGTATTTTCTTCAAAAGCATCTGGACCTGGAGTTGAATATTCAATAGTCAATTCTGAGAATTTTTCTTCAATATTTAACTGAGTTATTTTTTTGCTGTTTTGTATTCCTGTTGAGCCTGTAGATTTTACCTCTTTGAAGTTCTTGACGTCTTTTGTTTTTCCATTTTCTTTTTTAATGATTGAATAATCTAAGGCGTCTGAGATATTTATTGTAATGTTAGATATGGGTGAATCTGATTGGATTGTCTTTTTCCAAGTTACTGGCTTATTTATCTCTACTTTTCCATAAGATAATGTCTCCTGCAATGACTTATTATTGATTACAGTTGTTTCGTTTATTGTGTATCTTATTGATTCTATATAAACTGAAGAATTTTCGATGTCAAATATCAAACTATAGGTTGATGAATTAAATCCTGTTATTGAACATGTGTCTATACACATATTCTCAAAGTTTATCTCTGTTGGATAGAAATATGCTGGCAAATATGCAATACCCGAAGATTTGACATTTGAATAAGGTTCATCTAAGCTTAGATTATAATCTGCATAGACTATCCTGGCACCTACCAGATTTTCGTAACCTTCTCCGAGATATCCATAGTACAGATAAAAAGGAAAATTCCATGGCTCTTCTGTTGGAGAAAGCTCAACAAAATAGCAGCATTCTTCTCCACCATAACAGACATATCTTGAAGAACCATTATTATTGACCAACCATTGGGTACAGAGCTTGCTTTCATCTGCTGTGAAATCAAATTTACTCCTGTTGACGGTAAAGTCGATTATATCAGATGTTGTTGAGATACCGTCGTTATTAGTATCGTAAGCTGGATCATCCCCATAATCTAAATTTATCATGATTTCGCTGTTTTCGTCTGTTGTGCCTGGTGGGACTGTTGTGCCTAGTTGAACTTTTAATGTGTCGCTGTCCATAATAAGATATCTGTCTCCATAATTCTCTATGTACACTTTTGCTGTTCCTTGGTTAGAGACTGAACCATTTAATCTTATGGAGAGTATATCTAATGAATCATCTAATACCCATGGATATACTGAAGATTCATTCTTCATTATATCTACCTTATCTGTATGATATGTTATCTGTGCAAATACTGATCCTCCCAGGATTAAGAGTATCAGGATTATCAAAAAGATGCTATTCTTGGCTCCCCCTTGTTTTTTCATTTTTCCCAGTAATGTAATTTGGCCATCCCCACCGGCCTTATCCTTATTAATTCTGCACCTTTGAGTTCAGCAAGAGCTACAGCTACTGTATTTCTTGAAATCTTTAGCTCTTTAGCTATATCTATAACAGTAAGTCCGTCTGTATTCTTCTTTAGAAGGTTTATTACAAGCTCTTTCTTCGTCTTTCTCATTTGTGCAATATTGCTCAGTTATATAACTCAGTTATATCACTAATCATTATTGCATAATGTATTTATAAATCTTTCGGAAAATGATAAGGAGAAAGAATTATAAACTAGTTAGTTTAAATTAAAATATATGAAAAAATGGTTAATCATTTTAATTGTGATTGTAGGATTAATAATTGGGTTTAATTACTATTCTGATTATTCTTTTAATAAAAGATATCAAGAAGCTGAGTATTGTTACAGCAGTGATTTTGGGAGATTGACCTATCATGATGGAGATAAACATATACCAAACAAGAAATGTGTTTGTGAAGGTGAGTTAATCTCGTCAAAGTGCCCAATGGGAGCGGATTGTGATGGTGCTGAGTTTAAATGTTATGGAAAGATCGATGGTTTTAAGTATGGGCTTAGCCAATATATCGAAGACGTCTTTTATGATAAAGAATTTGATAGTTTAGAAGAATATGAAAAATTTTGCTATTCTTTGACCGAAAAAGCAAAAGATAGATGTATCATCAATATAAATGTTACAAGGACAGCTGAAAAAGGAGAATTATCTGTACAGAAGAAAAAAAGAACATGTAATGATGTTGAAAGTAATGATATTGGACTAACATTTGAATTATCTTATTGTAATGGTGATATGTGCATAGTTGATAGTAAAGAAGAATGTGAAAAGATCGATGTTGTTAATGATTATCTGGAAGCTGAAAAAGATGGTGAAGCTGACTGTGAATGGGAAATAGCTGGTGCAGAAAGGAGATGTACTCCTAATAAGTGGATTTGATATTTCTTACTAGAAAGACTTAAATATAATAAATTATTTAGATAAATTAATTATTTGGCTCAAATGAAAAATAGAATTAAAAGAGAACCCTGTATCATTCACAAAGCTTCAATAATTTCTGCCATTCAGAATCTATATGGCCTTGAATCTTGTCTAAAAGGGGCTTATTCTCTGGTTTAAGCAGATGCTTAAATCTTCCCTGGGTTTTTATAAAATCTATAATAGGTATGGGTTTTGATGGCTTATATGTCAATTTATATTTTCCATTCTCGACTTCATACAATGGCCAAAAATTAGATTCTACTGCAAGTTTGGCTATCTCTATAGTCTTGTCTGATGGGTATTTCCATCCTAGGGTGCATGGCTGTAAGCATACTATGACCTTAGGGCCTTTTATCTCAAATGCTTTTTGCGCCTTGTTTGTCAGATCTATCAAGTTTGAAACAGAAGCCTGTGCTACATATGGGATATTATGCGCCACACATATCTGCACAAGATTCTTGTGAAATTCCTCTTTACCCTGGTGTACTTTTCCAGCTGGTGCTGTTGTTGTTGATGCTCCAAAAGGTGTTGCTGAGCTTCTTTGTATGCCTGTATTCATATATGCTTCATTATCATAACAAACATAAAGGAAATCGTGGCCTCTTTCTAAGGCTCCTGAAAGGCTTTGAAGGCCTATATCATATGTTCCGCCATCCCCTCCAAAAGCTACGAATTTAACCTCTTCTTTTATCTGTCCTTTTTTCTTAAATACCTTATATGCTGCCTCTACTCCAGATATAGTAGCAGCTGCATTCTCAAAGGCTGAATGTACAAATGGAACGTTCCATGAACTAAATGGATAGATAGTAGTTGTAACTTCCAGGCAGCCTGTTGCATTTGCAACTACAATTGGCTTATCTGTTGATGCCAATACTGACCTGACTATCTGCGGAAAACCGCAACCAGAGCATGATCTATGACCTGGAACAAGCTTCTGATTCTGCATCTTTTCTGCTAATTGTTTGTAGTTCATTGTCTCAAACCTATATAACCATATTCTTTTAGATTATCTGATAATAGGCTGTTTAGTGTTGATTCTATATCTTCAACATAGATGTTCCTTCCGCCTAAACCAAATATGCATGAATGTAATTTTCCCTGATATTTCACATCAAATAATGCATTTTTTATCTCACTGAAAAGAGGAGGATTT
>JBDRQV010000088.1:0-3936 GCA_043826105.1 Nanobdellota archaeon
GAGGACTGCCATACAGCTATTGAAAACCACCTGACTAAAAAGTTAGGAGAGTTAGGCAAAAAGATACACACTGCTCGTTCAAGGAATGATCAGGTAGCAGCAGCTATGAAACTATATGAAAAAGATGAACTGATAATAACATTAAGATTGATAGAACAATTGATGATAGCCCTAAAAAAACTGTCAAAAAACAACACAGAATTGCCGGGCTACACACACATGCAGAAGGCAATGCCATCTTCAATTAAATTATGGTCAGAAAGTTATATTGAATCATTAGAAGATGACTTAAAGTTATTAGACAACACTATAAATATTATCGACAAAAATCCTTTAGGTACAGCTGCCGGCTATGGTGTTCCATTGGATATAGATAAAAACATAACCAAAACAGAATTAAAATTCAAAGAAAACTATAAAAACCCGATTTATGTTCAGACCTCACGTGGAAAACATGAAGCTACCATATTGAACACATTAACAAATATAATGTTCACATTAAATAAGATGTCTTCAGATCTGATATTATTCTCGATGCAGGAATTTGGATTTGTAGAGATTCCGAAAGAGTTTACAACTGGCTCTTCTATAATGCCGCAGAAGAAAAACCCAGATGTCTTAGAGTTAGTAAGGGCAAAATACTCAGTAGTGCTAAGCTATGAATTTCAATTGAAAAATCTGATATCTAACCTTATATCAGGCTATAACCGTGACCTTCAATTGACAAAAGAACCTGTGATAAAAGGATTAGAGATAACAAAAGATTGTCTGGAGATAATGGAATTAGTGATCTCTAATCTAAAGATAAACGACGGAAACTGCAAAAAAGCGATGACAAAAGAGCTATATGCTACTGAAGAAGTTTATAAATTAGTCAAAGAAGGCAAATCATTTCGTGAAGCCTACAAAGAAGTTAAGAAGAAACTTTAATTCTTTTCGAGCGATTTGTACCATTGAGCAAAGCGAAATGGTACAAACTGATCATGGGGGTCTATCGGGCGAAGCCCCTAGAGGATAATCATTTCGTGAAGCCTACAAAGAAGTTAAGAAGAAATTGTAACTCCTTCTAAGTCAAAAAAAGAGTAAGATATTTAAACAACCTATTTATCCAAATATGTTATGAGTAAAAATAAAAAATCTAAGCCATATACTCCACTTTGGTTAATAATGTTTATAGCGGGAGTGTTTGGAAGCACATATTTGGTTATTAATAGGGACAATACAGAACATACACCTAGACAAACCACACCAACACATTATGCTGTTCCAGCACCAAGCCTAGATTCTAATCTTATAGCAGATGAACCAATAACAATAACTCCCGCAGTAACACCAATAACTCCACTACCTAAATCTGCAGCTGGAAGTGGTCCAGAAATCACACCTTGGGCTTATCAAACAATAGACGGAAGCATCGAAGATCTTGTAGCTGCTGCAAAGGATAAATATGGCTTAGGAGATGATTTTAAAGTTACTAAAACTCGTTACCATTTCTCATTTACTGAAGGACGAATACCTTATGAAACATTAGACTTATTAAATTTTGGAAAGCTTAAAAGAGCATACTTAAAAGATTTCTTTGGTAAAGACAAAGCCACGATCCAACAAGGTCTTACTGAGCTATGGGCAATCTACAGACAATATCGTCAAGATGAAGATTTCACAGAAAGCCTAAGCCAATTCTCTGGTTATCTTGCAAATAGTTTAGCAAACATAGGTCTGAATAGATTGATGAATTATACAGATGATACTACATTTGATCTTACTCTCAGACAGATAGATGATATATATGCTGCATTTGCTATACCAGGAGACTGGCCTGACCCTGTAGACAAAGACAAAATATTAGGAGATATAAGAACATTGATTATAAGAACATTAAAAGAAGAAACCCATAGAGCAATATTAAATATGCGACCTGCTGAAAACAGAGACTATATGATGGAACAGATAGGTGGAATTACCGAAGATATTGATCCTGAACATCTTGAACAGATAATACTAGTCAATGGCAACTTAGCTGCAAGAATAGATCCTAATTATGATTTCGCAAGACAGCTTATCGATACTCATGTAAATGAGATAATGGGTGATGCAAGCAGTTATATGTATAATTCTAAAACAGGAGAACATATCTCATTTAATGATGATCTCTATACTGCAATCAAAGATACTTTAGAATTTGGAAAAAGTCATGGTGTAGAACCAAATGACATAATGTATGATAGAGTCGGAAATATGTATGCAGAAGCTACGAGATCATACGAACGAGTTAGTGGACAAGAAGTTGATGAAAATGTATTGTTGGGCCTATACACAGTAGCACAAAATATAGAATTAGCAAGAGCGATTGCAGACAATCATTTAGGGGGAAGAGATGTTTTTGAAGCTAGTGATTACTTCACAAACGCATTCAATAGTGCTGTAGCAAGAATAAATGAAGCAGGTAAAACCTATGTCCCCATGAAAATCCAAGCTGCACCATTATTGACAAATTAACAATAGAAAACTTTATAATCATCAAGAACTTTTTCTCAGTTATGGATTTTAAAAAAGAGATATTAGATATTTTAGAAAAGGAAACAAAAACAAAAGACTTAACTCTAGAAACACCTAAAAATCCAGAACTTGGAGATTATGCTTTTCCTTGCTTCCAATTAGCTAAGATATATAAAAAAAACCCTGTAGACATAGCTGAAGAACTAGCTAAAAATATATATTTAACAAAAGCGATAAACAAAGTAGAAGTAAAAGGGCCTTATCTTAATTTTTTTGTTAATAAAAAAAGCCTAACTGAAAGTGTGATTAAAGCTATTCTAAAAAACAATGAGTATGGTTCTTCAAACCTTGGAAAGGGAAAAAACATACTGGTTGAACATACATCCATAAATCCAAATGCCTCTCCCCATGTAGGCAGAGCAAGAAACGCACTGATCGGAGACTCAATAGTAAGAATATTAAGATTCCAGAACTATAAGGTTGAAACCCATTACTTTGTCAATGATGTTGGAAAACAGATTGCGATGTTAGTATTAGGGTCAAAAGATAAAAAAGATATAACATTCAAAGACCTGTTAGACATATACATAGAGATAAACAAAAAAGTAGAAAAAAATCCTGAATTAGAAAAAGAAGTTTTTGACCTGCTAAATAGATTAGAAAGCAATGACAAAGAGACAAAAAACAAGTTCAAAAACATCGTTAATATATGCATAGAAGGCCAGACAAAGATATTATCAGATCTGAACATAACCTACAACAAATTTGATTATGAATCTGATTATCTATGGTCTAAAAAAACAGATGATGTCTTAAAAAAACTAGAAAAAACAAAAAAACTCTTTACAGATGAAGATAATAGAAAAGTCCTTAATCAAGAAGAGTTTAAACTGCCGATGAAGGCCCCATATCTCGTTCTTACAAGATCAGATGGAACTTCATTATATCCTTTAAGAGATCTGGCATACCATTTAGATGTTAAAAAAGATAGGTCTATAATTATTTTAGGAGAAGATCAAAAACTATATTATCAGCAGACAAAAGCAGCATTGACAGTATTGAAACATCCCGTACCTGATCCAGTCTTCTATTCATTTGTCTTGCTTCAAGAAGGAAAGATGTCAACCAGAAAAGGGACAGTAGTGTTATTAGAAGATTTTATGAAAGAGGCTTTAGAAAAGGCAAAGAAAGAGATTGAAAAACGTCATGAAAAAGTTGATGAAGAAAATGCCAGGAAGATTGCATATGGTGCGATAAAATATGCTATATTAAAGATAAGTGCTGATAAGAATGTTATATTTAACTGGGAACAGGCATTAAACTTTGAAGGTGATTCTGGCCCTTACCTACAATATGCTTATGCAAGAATAAATTCGATATTAAATAAATACGGAAAAAAGATAGACGAAAAAGCAGAATTAAAGCTTTTAGAGCAAG
>JBDRQV010000089.1:0-7150 GCA_043826105.1 Nanobdellota archaeon
CTGTGGCTATAGGCGATGTCGATGCTGACGGTGATCCCGAGATGGTTGTAACAACTTTTAGTGCAAATAATGTATATTTAGTAGAAAATGATGCTACTCTTCATGCTAATTGGCCCCAGACTACTACAGATATATTATCTGGTTCTGCAGTTATTGCAGATGTTTCAGGCGATGGCATTCCTGATGTTATAGTGGCAGATAGGTTAGGTAATCTATATGCTTGGCATTCAGATGGGCAGATAGTTGACGGATTTCCAAAATATGTTGGTGGTCCGGTTTACGGCTCTGTTGCAGTAGGGGATATTGATTATGATGGTGATATTGAAATAGCTGTGGTTAACATGCCAGGTTCTCCTTTTTTAGCAGCTTCTGTCTTTGATCTAGATAAATCATTTGATGTTAACTCATTAGAGTGGCCTATGTTTCAGCATAATCTACAACACACTGGAAATTATGATATGGGCATGACTTCAAAACCACAGTCAAAGATAGTAAATACGGGTAAGATAGATTTAGAAGGAAACTTGATAATAAAACTACAGGAGAAATCTGGAGATGATTGGCAGGATGTTTCTATTGTAATAAATCAACCAGAAATAATCAAATCAGGCGAAACCCTAAAATTAGATCAGTTATGGAATCCAAATGATGTCAAAACATCAGTTGTAGGAAAATATAGGGTATATGCAGCTCTAACTCAAAATGGAGAGGTTATTCAAACCTCAACAGGAGTCCTAGAAACATCTTGGGAATTTAACATTACTTGTGGATTATGGGATGTTGATAATGATGGTAAAGTTGTTAATAGTACAGATGGTCTATTAATTGTTAGATATCTGTTAGAGTTTACCGGTAAATCTTTAAATGAATCAGCGCTTGGGTCAGGTGCTAAACGAACTAATTCTGAAGATATTGTAGATTATATCAGTTCATTAGATACAGATTACTGTTTATTAGATGTAGATGGAGATGGAGTAACCGATGGTTTGTCAGATGGTGTGATGATTTATAGGTATATGTCTGGTGTAATCGGGGGAGAACTAATAGATCAATCAGTATATCCTGATGCAAAAAGAAAAACACCTGAAGAAATTCTATATTTTTTGCGCAATTGTGGAAATCATTGTGAGTAAACTTATCAAAAGAAAGAAATGATCATAACATCACAATATTCTCATGCTTGATTATTATTTTACCTTTTTTACCGATCAATCTCTTTATCTCTTCTGAAGAATGGTCAGCTATACCCTTTGCTATATCATTTATCTCCACTATATCATCCTTTTTGAAGTTTCCTTCTACCTTTTCGATGCCTACTGCCAGTAAGCTTGACTTTCCTTTCAGCAGTATATCTTTGGCGCATTCATTGACTATAATCTTTCCTTTTGCTTTTGAGAACTTGATCCAGCGCTGCTTTTCAGCTAGTTTCCCTTTTGTTACAAACAATGTGCCTTCCTGATTTTTCAATGCTTTTTCTAATATGTCTTTCTTTTTTCCATTGCAGATTATTATATTGCAGCCAGAATCCATAGCTATCTTAGCAGCCTTTATCTTTGTTATCATGCCACCTATAGAGAACATGCTTCCTGATTTTCCTGCAGCATTTTCAATATCTTTTGTGATGTTTTCAACTATCCTGATCAGTTTAGCATCTTTGTTTGTTTTTGGATTTTTGTCATATAATCCATCAACATCTGTCAACATGATCAGATGGTCTGCTCCTACTTTGCTTGCTACCAATGCAGATAATTTATCATTATCTCCAAATGTTGTTCCAATCTCATCTACGCTTATTGGGTCATTCTCGTTTATTATCGGGATCACATTGAGATCTAATAACCTATTGATAGCTTTCTTTAGGTTTAAGTAGCGTTTTCTGTTTGAGAAATCTTCATAGGTAAGCAGTATCTGGGCAACAGTTATCTTATATCTTGAGAACGCTTCTTTGTAAGCGCCCATGACAACGCTTTGTCCTACAGCAGCTAATGCTTGTCTTGTTTCTATCTCTCTTGATTTTTTTATCCCTAATTCAGTGCAGCCTGCTCCTATGGCTCCAGATGTAACTATCAATATCTCATTGCCTTGTTTTTTTAACTTTGATATCTGTTCGGCAATATGCCTGATAAATTCTGTCCTTAGCCCGCATAAATTTTCGGTAAGCAGATTTGTTCCTATCTTGATTACTATTCTCATAATTGCTATTAGAACTAGATTAGTATTTAAAGTTTACCCTGTGTACTTTAATAATGCATATCCAACTATGCCAGCTATAGCTGCTCCTCCGAGGATTGCTGATGTTGCCAGTGGATGTCGTTTTAGCCACATACTAAATGGCTTACCAGACTCTTCCCTCATGTCATATATAAACTTCATCTCTTCAAATAATCCCATCTTTAATCTGGCAGTCATCCTTGCCCATTCTGAATTATATGTTTGTGTCAGAACTCCTTTTATCTCGGCTGATCCTGAAAGCTTATATAACTCTGCAGCATCTTTTACTGCATCAATCCTCTGGTTTTTAGTGCCTCTTCCTTCAAGAATCCTAGATCTTAAATCTTTTGCCCATACTCGAAGATTGCATGATCTTACTCTATTATCCTGTTTGTAGGTTTTATCAAGAACTATTGCTGTATAATATTTGATGCTGTAATGCTCATTATATTTAAAATAGTTTTCAAGTTGATCTGTCAGAGCAGATCTTTCTTTCTCTAATTTGGCCATCTTTGAGTCCATATCAACTGTTTTTGCAAGTGAGTGGATATATCTTCCTAATTGCCCTACTACCTCACCTATTCTTTTTTCTATATCACCAATGTCTTTTAATTTACTTTCTAGGCTCATGTTAATCAAGAATACCTTTTATTTTATAATATTTACTCTTTTGTGATGGTAAATCTATCTTAATATATTATAGGCAATACACCCAGCAATAGCTGTCATTACTGCAGCTGTGGTAATTATACTATCTCTATGTACGTCCCATTCTCTTTTTAATCTGCCGTAGCCTAATGCTACACCAGCTTTTTCTTTCATCTCTTTCCATAAAATTGTGTTACTTGTCTTATATGTAGGTCCATCTCTTATGCATTGTTCTTTAGCATCATATCCGCCATTTATGAATTCTTTACGTGACATATTATACATCCTTTCTAGCAGGTTTTTGATCGTAGGATTTTGATCGGTCATTTCATAAAGCAGAATAGCATCTGTGACAGCTTCTCTTATTTCTGTTTGATCAAGGATAGTCACATCTTTTATCGTCCTGCTGATCGAATTCTCCCAAATAGAGATTGAACCATTTTTTCTGTCCAAAATCCTTTCTTCTATGCCCTCAGCATATTTTTCCATGTCAGGTTTATCTTTAAGATATCGGTCAATCTTAAATCTAGCAGTAGCATATGGAGTTAGTTCATATACTCTCTTAAGTTCGGGTGTATTGTCAGTAAGGTTTATGCTTAGAGTAGCTTTTGTTTTTCCAATTGTTGTTTCCAGACCTGATCCAGAAAATTGGCTGGCTTCTTTTATAAGCCCATCTACTAACATATTTATTTCTTCTATCTTCATCTGCCTAATCTGAAAACCATATGTTATTGACTTAACTTGTTGAGTATATTTGCCCATCATATCAAATTTTGAGAAATCTAATCTGTTTTTAAATCTATCTTTTTTATATAATTTATATATTTTATCGGCTAAATTCGAAAGCTTTAAAAGACAAATATTGATTCCTGATTTTTATGATAATCAGACCAGATGAAAAGCCAACTAAACAAGGCCAGTATGTAGATGTGATGTATGTTATGCCTATCTGGGCTGCTGCAAGGGCTTCTGTTGCAGAACAACATCGTGTTAATGGTAAGATCGGCCTAAAAGAAGTTGACCTATACAAAAGAGTCCAGAAAGTTGTTAAATCAGCACTTAGCAGTCCTGCGATGTTAAGCATGTTTTTGGCGAGTCAAGAAGATAATCCTCAAGGGGGGAATGGCCGGGAATTCTTAGAAAGAAAGGTTGAGAAGTTACATGGTCAACTTAACAATGGTGGAGATAATGGAACACCTATCAGAGTTGCTGGTGATTATTTTGAGTCTTTAAGAGGTAGGATGGATACTTATAATATGTTGGCAAAAGAAGGTATCAGACCAGAACTATTTTTTATTGATGCTGCAGTCGGTGCAGGTTATGTGGTTAATCTAAAAGCAGGAGATGTTGTTTGGTTAGCAGGATATAAGAAAAAACCAATAGTCTTATACACTGAGAACGGAGGTATTGCGACATTAGAGCGCCTTCCAGGCCTAAGACAAGAGTGGGGTGCTGACTTGTCTGTTGTTGCAGGCAATGGTGACGTCCCATATCTTCATGTTGTAGATACGCATATGGTCCAGACCAAAATGCCTGCTATCACATCGTTTGAAGGGAAGTATGAATCATTCAGAACTGCACGTGGAAAATGATCATAGTTTCTTATGCGTAAATTTATTAGCATCTTTTCCAGAATAATCTGATACAATATGTCCATTTCCTTTTAATATATATTTGTAGATCACTAATCCTTCTAATCCGACTGGCCCTCTTGCATGGATCTTGTTTGTAGAGATGCCTACTTCTGCCCCTAATCCATATCTAAATCCGTCTGCAAATCTGGTGGAGGCATTTAACATGACTGAAGATGAATCTATAAAACTCAAAAACAAAGCAGCAATCTTATCATTCTCTGTTATGATCGCATCGGTATGTCCAGAACCATACTTATTGATATGGTCCATAGCTTCTTTGACATTATCTACAATCTTAATCGATAGGATCAAGTCTGTGTATTCTGTTTTCCAGTCTTTTTCAGTTGCAGCTTTAATACCTTTTATGATCTTTCTTGTTTCTTTATCTCCCCTTAATTCAACGTCGGCTTTTTTATATTCTTCTGCAAGTTTTGGCAATACTTTTTTTGCGATTGACTTATGCACCAATAATGTTTCCATGGCGTTACAGACAGCAGGGTATTGGCATTTAGCATCTACAGCGATCCTTATGGCTTTATTTATGTCTGCATCTTTGTCAATATAGACATGACAGATGCCTTCAGCATGGCCTAATACAGGTATTTTTGTGTTATCCTGGATATATTTGACAAATTTATTTGATCCTCTGGGTATTATTAAGTCAATGAACTCATCCATCTTCAGGATCTCTTTGACAGCTTCCCTTGTCTCTAACAGTTGAACAGCATCAATAGGGATCCCTTCATTATCTTTAATGGAATTTCTTATGATGTCTGCAAGGGCTCTGTTTGTATTCAATGCCTCTGAACCACCTTTTAACAGGACAGCATTACCTGATTTTATAGCTAAAGCTGAGATCTGTACAACAACTTCAGGTCTTGATTCAAATATGCATGCAATAACTCCTATAGGCACAGTGATCTTTTCTAAGATCAGATCTTTATCAAGTTCAATCCTTCTTAGTACATCTCCTACAGGGTCTTTTAGTTTTGCTACTGACTTGACTATCTCTACCATCTCATCTATCTTTTTATCATCTACTTTTAATCTTTTAAGCATAACCTGGGAGATCTTGTTCTTATTCTCTCTGATGTCTGATTCGTTTGCACGGATAATCTTTTTTTTGTTTGCCATTATATCCTCGGCTAATTCATATAATGTAAAATTCTTGACTTCTTCTGTAGCAGTAGCTAGCTCTAAGGACGCCTGCTTTGCATTTTCACATTGTTCTAATATCCTTTGTCTTAAGCTCATTTTCCAAGTTCTTTGCTTCTTTTGACTGCTTTGTCTATTGTCTGGCTGATTATTGATCTATAGTCTGATCTTTCAAGTACACTTCTCCCAGCTACAGTTGTCCCATTTGGAGATGATACAATCTGTACAAGTTCTTCTGGAGACATACCATATTTTTCAAGTAGGGTAGCTGTTCCTTTGAATGTCTGCAATGTCAGTTCAGTTGCAATATCTTTGCTTAATCCTTGTTTCTTTCCTGCTTCTATGAACGCCTCGATCAGTCTAGCTACGAACGCAGGCCCTGATCCTGATAACCCAGTTACAGCATCTAAGGCAGATTCTTTCAGATAATACGCTTTTCCTGCAGCATTTAATAATTTTTCAACTATCAGTATATCTTTATCTGTAACTTTTTTTCCAACTGCAAATCCTGCAGCCATCTCTCCGACTAAACAAGGAGTATTGGGCATGACCCTGATGACTTTTTTATTTTTTAGTATAGATTCAAGCCTTTTTAATTTTACTCCGGCAGCAATAGATATTATCAATTGATTTTTTATCTTACCCTTTATCTCATTTAGTACAGCATCAATTATCTGCGGCTTGACAGCAAGAAAGATGATATCTGAATTTTTTATGACTTCATGATTGTTTTTTGTTATGTCTATCTTCAGCTCTTTTTTTATATGGTCTAATCTTTTTTGGTTTATATCAGACAGGATTATGGATTTAGCTAGCTTTTTCTCTTTTATAGCTTTAGCTAGAGCAAAAGCCATATTACCAGCCCCAATAAATCCTATTTTAGCCATAATTAAAAAACAAAGTTTGGTAGTTTATAAATTTTATTGTTAGATTGAGTTACTACTTTAGAAAAGCAAAGTTTATATATTTATTATACATTGTCTATTTACAGGGGGTTGATAAAATGATTGGGCCATTGGATGACTTACTTCATATTTTTGCAGTAGATGGTATGTGGGGAGATAAAGTATCGGGTATAACTGATACTAGTACCTATGCCCACATATTAAAAGATGCTATAGATAAACATTCGAAAGAAGACCAACCCAGAGTCATACTGCCTGATTTAGATGATGATTCAAAAATTCAACTTTTAAGTAGTGTACAACATGTTTCTGGATTCGCTTTTCCTTACGAAGCTTTAATAGGTAAGGATCATCGTAATGTAGCAGATTATGTTTGGGCTCATCACCCATTTCCTAATGTTAAAAAGAATTTATCCAATATAATCGAAGCTGCGACAGGATCCCCTATTAGTGACCAGAGGTCAGTTAAAGCTCATCTAGAGTGTACTAAAAAAGGGTTATATCAAATGGCTTTAGCAGTTATTGGAATACAAAATCAGGTAAATACTCTCTACTTTTCAGATAATCCAATTGTAGGGGGACAGGTTTTTGAAGGTT
>JBDRQV010000090.1:0-6853 GCA_043826105.1 Nanobdellota archaeon
CATGCTGGATAATAATACCAACATCAAAATCCACCCTATCTTCTTCATAATTTATGATTTTAACAAAATTCATATATAAATCTGTTGGTTTTAAACAAGAAAAAACACGACCAATTTTGTTGTTGCTATTTTATCTAATTATCAAATGATTAATAAAAATCATAAACTTTAAATATAACATATCTAATTCTATTGTCTATGAAATCAACTGGTAATCGATCAAGTATTATTTTACTAGTTTCACTTCTATTAGTTCTGGTGTTATGATTGCCCTAATTCTACATCTAGGATTCAGGGCCAGCGTACAAAAATTTTCTTTTTAGAAAACTAAAAGTTTATAAAATTCAGGACAAAAGGTGGATAACATGGCAAAAAAAATCATCATTTTTGACACAACATTGAGAGACGGGGAACAGTCTCCAGGAGCATCTCTTACCCAGCAGGAAAAGATAATTGTGGCAAAACAATTAGCAAGGTTGGGTGTAGATGTCATTGAAGCAGGTTTTCCTATAAGCTCAGAAGGAGATTTCGAAGCAGTAAGCGAGATAGCTAAACAGGTAAAAGGCCCGATAATCTGCGCTTTGGCAAGGACAAAAAAAGAAGATATAGACAGGGCATGGGATGCAGTAAATCATTCGAAAAAGCCAAGGATACATACATTCATAGCAACTTCCGATATCCACATGAAGGATAAGCTGAGAAAGACAAAACAGGAAGTTATCGAGATGGCAAAAGATGCGATCAAACATGCAAAAACACTTTGCAATGACATTGAATTCAGTCCAGAAGATGCTGCAAGGACAGACCTTGATTATATGTGCGATATCGTAAAAGCAGTTATCGAAGCAGGTGCAACAACGATCAACATCCCAGATACAGTGGGATATGCTGAGCCAGAAGAGTTCGGAAACAGGATAAGCTATGTTTTCAAAAAACTTGGAGATATCATAAAAAAGAACAAGGTAGTGATATCTGTCCACTGCCATAATGATCTTGGATTGGCAGTTGCAAACTCTTTGGAAGCCATAAAGAATGGTGCAACTCAGGTAGAATGCTGCATCAACGGTATAGGCGAAAGAGCAGGAAACTGTTCATTGGAAGAAGTTGTCATGAACCTAAAGACAAGAAGAGATTTTTTCAAAGATTATACAACCACTATAAACACAAAAGAGATTTTCAAGACATCTCAATTAGTCGCATCTTTAACAGGTATCCAGGTGCAGAGAAACAAAGCCATTGTCGGTCAGAATGCATTTGCTCATGAAGCAGGTATACATCAGCACGGCGTATTGAGCAATAAGGCAACATACGAGATAATGAAGCCAGAAGAGATAGGCTGGACAGGGACAAATCTCGTCATAGGCAAACATTCTGGAAAACATGCTGTTGATTCAGTCCTTGTAGACATGGGTTATGCATTGACAAAAGAGCAGGTCGATAAAGTCATCTCAAAAGTCAAAGATTTGGCAGACAAGCAAAAAGAAGTGATGAGAGAAGATATAATCGCTATTGCGACAGATGTGGCAGGAGAACTATCAGAAGAAGAAGAGATGATAAGATTAGATGAGATAAAAGTGACCACCGGGAACAAGATAAAGCCGGAAGCAGAAGTGACTTTGATGATAAACAACAAGGCAAAGACAGGAAAAGGAGAAGGTGTAGGCCCTGTTGACGCATTGTCCCATGCGATAAGGACGATGATAGACCCATCCATAACTTTGAAAGAATATAATCTTAAGGCTATAACTGGCGGAACAGACGCTCTGGCAGATGTTTCGATAAAGATCCAGGACAACAAAGGAAATATATTCAAGGCAGAAGCAGTCAACGAAGATGTGATAATGGCATCTGCGATAGCATTGATAAAAGGAATGAACAAAGCATTGAATTTTCAAAAGAACAAAGAAAAGAAGCGGATTCACGCTCAATATTAAGGAGGCAATAACATGAAAGGAGCAAAAGCAATGATCGAAACCCTGATCAAGAATGGGATAGACAATACATTTGGTTTTCCAGGTGGAGTGCTGATCCCTCTATTTGATGAATTCCTTAACTATAAAGGAAAGCTGAGAAATATACTTGTAAGGCACGAACAAGGAGCAGCTCATGCAGCAGAAGGATATGCAAGAGCATCAGGAAAGCCAGGAGTATGCATCGCAACTTCAGGTCCAGGAGCATGCAACTTAGTTACTGGAATAGCCGACGCATATATGGATTCTGTCCCTATACTGGCATTTGGAGGTCAGGTTCCGACAGCATTGATAGGCAATGATGCATTCCAGGAAACAGACATGATGGGAATAACGCTGCCGATAACAAAGCACAATTACCAGATAAGGTCAGCAAATCAGATGGTCCCTTTGATATTGAAATCATTCAAGATAGCCACAGAAGGCAGGCCAGGTCCTGTATATATAGATCTGCCTAAAGATGCCCTTACCGGAGAAGTTACAGAACCGATCCCTAAAGAAGTGCACATAGAAGGATTTCAGCCGACAATAGACCCAAATCCAGCTCAATTGAAGAAAGCAGCTGAAGCAATTGCCGAAGCAAAACAGCCTATGTTTTTGATAGGTGGAGGAGCGATAATCTCAAACGCTTCAGAAGAGTTGAAAACATTGGTTGAGCTTACAAAGATCCCTGTTGCAACAACCTTCATGGGAAAAGGAGCATTTGACGAATACGATCCATTAAGCTTAGGCATTGTAGGTATGCACGGAAGAAAGATCGCAAACTATGCTACTCTTCACTCTGATCTGCTGATAGTAATAGGCTGCAGGTTTTCAGACAGGATTACAGGAAACCTGAAAACATATGCAGAGAATGCAAAGATAATCCATGCAGACATAGATCCAGCTGAAATAGGCAAGAATGTTAAGATAGACATACCTATAGTTGGAGATGCAAAGAATGTTATCATAGGATTGATACATGCGATAAAAAAGATCAGTATCAAAGAAAAGACAGAATGGACAAAACGGATAAAGCATCATAAGAAGACATGTGATGCATGCGTCAAGCTTCCAAAGACAAAAAGGATCCATCCTAAAGTTGTCATGGATGTATTGAACACCATCATAAAGCCAGATGACATAGTCTGCACAGGCGTTGGCCAGCATCAGATGTTTGCAGGCCATTTCCTTAAGATGCGTAAACCACGGAAATTCATAAGTTCAGGAGGAGCAGGAACAATGGGTTTTGGTTTTCCTGCAGCGATAGGAGCAAAGATAGCTATGCCTGACTCAAATGTTTTCCTTATAGATGGAGATGGATCATTCCAGATGACTTTGCAGGAATTAGGTACAGTAGCTGAAGAGAAGATAAAAGTTATCCCCATAATCATGAACAACTCTTATTTGGGAATGGTAAGGCAATGGTTAGAGCTTTTTTCAGATAAACGTTATTCAAACGTTTATTTAGGCACAACCCCTGATTTTGTCAAATTAGCAGAAGCATATGGCCTTAAAGGTATAAGAGTAACCAAAGAGTCAGAGATAGAACCAGCTATAAGGCAGGCGATAAAGAATGATGTTACGACGATAATAGATATAGCTATTGAAGAGGAATCAAACATCCTGCCTATGTTGCCTCCAGGAGGCCACCTAAAAGATGCTTTTGGTGGATGTATGGCAGGTCAAGGCGAATTTTTCAAGGAGGTTGCAAAATGAAAGAAAGAAGACACGTCATAGCAATGCTTGTTGAAGACCAGCCAGGTGTTCTGACAAGGATAGCAGGCATGTTTGCCAGAAGAGGATTTAATATAGATACTATTACAGTCGGCAAGACAAACAAGCAAGGCATAAGCAAGATGGTCATAACAGTGATAGGCGACGACGCTGTATTGGAACAGGTCCAGAAGCAGGTCAACAAGCTTATAGACACAATCAAGGTTATAGAGATGCCGCCTGAAAAATCTGTATTCCGGGAACTATGCTTATTGAAGATAGCTATAAGGGGCAAGAAAGAGAAAGAAGAGATCTTAAGATACACTAAGATCTATAAGACAAAGATAGTAGACATAACTCCGAAAGCTGTAACAGCAGAATTGATAGGTGTACCAGCAAAGATAGACGCATTCATAGATTTGATGAAGGAATTTGGTATTAAGGAGATATCAAGAACAGGCGTAACAGCCATATCAAGAGGGTGATATCCATGAAGATAGAAGTAAAAAAACCTACAGAAGAAGAAAAGCAGGAAGCATCTTCTTGGGGAATATGGGAAAAGGAAGTTTCAGAATTTCCCTGGGAATACACAAAGAAAGAAAATTGTTATATATTAGATGGAGAAGCAGAAGTGACTTGTGAATCAGGTGAAAAAGTCTCTTTCAAAAAAGGAGATTATGTCGTTTTCCCAAAAGGGATGAAATGCACCTGGAAGATCAAAAAACCCATAAAGAAACATTATAGATTTGTTTGATCAAATGATTGGAGAGGATAAGATGCCGCATACAATAACTGAAAAAATATTAGCAAAACACTGTAAAAGAAAAGAAGTCAAGCCAGGAGAATTGATAGATGCAGATATAGACATAATAATGTGTCACGACGTGACAACACCTCCTGCGATCGACATGCTTTACAAGAGAGGTATAAGAAAAGTTTTCAACCCAGATAAGGTAGTCGTGACTCCAGATCATTTTGTCCCGAATAAAGACATAAAATCAGCAGAATTGGCAAAAAGATTGAGAGAATGGGTCAATACATGCAAGATCAGCAATTATTACGAGATTGGAAAACATGGCGTCTGTCATGCTATATTGCCAGAGCAAGGACACATCCTGCCAGGAGAATTGATAATAGGTGCAGATTCACATACATGTACCTATGGTGCTTTCGGAGCTTTCTCCACAGGAGTTGGCTCGACAGACTTGGCAGCAGCTTTGGCTACAGGCAAGCTTTGGTTTAAGGTTCCGGAGTCGATAAAATTTATCATCAGCGGAAAATTGCCAAAAGGTGTTTACTCTAAAGATATAATCATAAAGATAATCTCAGACATAGGAGTAGATGGAGCGCTATACAAGGCCATGGAATTTACAGGAGAGGCCATAAAAGATTTGTCAGTTGAAGCAAGGATGACCATAACAAATATGGCCATAGAAGCAGGCGCAAAATCAGGCATAATGGAAGCAGATGAAAAAGTAGAGGAATATGTAAAACAAAGAACTAACAAGCCCTATCATATCTTTAAGTCAGATGAAGACGCTCATTACGATCAGATAAAAGAATATGACATATCTGATTTGGAGCCGATGGTGGCAGTCCCTGATTTGCCAAGCAACGGAAAGCCTATCTCAAAGATAAAAGACATCAAAGTGGATCAGGCCTGGTTAGGCAGCTGTACAAATGGAAGGATCGAAGACCTAAGGATAGCTGCAGCTATAATGAAAGGAAAGCAGGTTAAAAAAGGCACAAGGATGATAGTAGTTCCAGCCACAACAGATATATGGAAACAGGCAAATAAAGAAGGTTTGTTAGACATATTCATGGAAGCAGGAGCAACTGTTTCTGCACCGACATGCGGAGCATGCCTAGGAGGCCACATGGGAATATTGGCAGAAGGAGAAATATGCATCTCATCTACAAACAGGAATTTTGTAGGCAGGATGGGCCATCCGAGATCAGAAGTTTATTTGGCAAGCCCGGCAACAGTAGCAGCTTCTGCGATAGAAGGAAAGATATCAGACCCGAGGAGATATATATGACTGAATTAGTCAGAGAAGCAGAGGCTGGAAAAGTCATTGTAGCAAGACTGAAGCATGGACAGGAGATGATAGGTCAGATCGAAAAGATCTGCATTAAACATAACATCCATTCAGCATACATCCCTACTATAATCGGAGGACTAGAAGAAGCAGATCTTGTTTCAATGCAGCAGTCAGAGCCAAAGCTGAAGAACAAGCAGATAAAACACAGGGGCCCTTTTGAAGTTCAGGGTTCTGGGACAATCTCACTGAAAGACAACAAGCCATTTCCACACATACATATCAATTTGGCAAGGTTTGGAAATGAAGCTTTGTCAGGTCATCTGGTAAGCGCAAAGATCGCTCTGTTCATCGAGATCATGATAGTAGAGCTAAAAGGCATAAACATGGTAAGGGTATCAGACCCAGAGGTCTACAGATTACCTTTGTTGAATTTCAAATGACTACAGCATTACTGTTGATAGATATGCAGAATGATTTTGTACTGGAAGATGCATCATTTGCTGTAAAAGGTGCAAAATCAATAATACAAAACACAAAAAAGATATTAGCAACTTTCAGAAAACATGATCTTCCAATATTCCATATAGTAAGGGCGCATAAAGCAGACGGAAGCGATGTCGAGATAACTAGAAGAGAGAAATTTAAAAAAACACCATACACAGTTGAAAACACAGATGGTGCAGAGATAATACATGAACTGAGACCAAAAGAAGACGAATATATAATCATCAAGAAAAGGATGAGTGGTTTTATAAATACAGACCTGGAAAAAAGATTAAGATCATCAGGAGTAGATAAAGTTGTCATAACAGGTGTTCAAACACCGAATTGTATAAGGGCAACAGCATTTGACGCCATAGCATATGATTATGAGACCTATCTTGTTGAAGATGCAGTAGCAGCAAATACACAAGAGATCCATGATGCAAATATTTTAGATATGAAAAATATAGGGATAAAGATGATAAAAACAAAAGATGTAGAGGAGATGTTAAAATGAAGGGCATAGCACATGTATACAAAAAGGATCATATAAACACAGACGAGATAATTCCTGCCAGATATATGGTCAGCGATAAAGAAGAAGAATTGGCAAAGCACGCGATGGAAGACCTTGATAAAGATTTTATAAAAAAAGTCAGGAAA
>JBDRQV010000091.1:0-6070 GCA_043826105.1 Nanobdellota archaeon
GAGGATCATTATAAAAAATCAATGGATATGGAATGGGCTAAGGATGGCAAGACAGGGCAGTTGTTCATTGTACAGGCAAGGCCTGAGACAGTACAAAGCCAAAAAGATAAGACAGTATTGGAAGAGTATAGGATCAGCAGAAAAGGTAAGATACTTACAATAGGAAGGAGTGTGGGTTCGAAAATAGGCCATGGCAAAGCGCATGTTATCAAAGATGTCCATGATATCAATAATTTTAAGGAGGGGGAAGTATTAGTTACGCAGATGACAGATCCAGATTGGGAACCAATCATGAAGATCGCTTCTGGAATCGTCACTAATAAAGGTGGCAGGACATGCCATGCTGCGATCATATCAAGAGAATTAGGCATACCGTGTGTTGTCGGAACAAATGATGCTACAGATAAGATCAAGTCAGGAGTCAAATTGACAGTCAGCTGTGCAGAAGGTGAAGCTGGCTATGTATATGATGGATATATACCTTTTAAGATCAATAAACATAATCTAAAAAACCTGAAAAGACCGAATACAAAAGTCATGATGAATCTGGGTAATCCAGAACAAGCGTTTGAGATGAGCTTTATACCTAATGATGGTGTAGGCTTGGCTAGAGAGGAGTTTATAATCAATGAATATATCAAGATACATCCTAAGGCTTTGATACATTTTGATGAGATAAAAGATGATAAAGTCAGGGAGAAGATAGAATCTTTAACAGAAGGGTATAAAGATAAAAAACAATTTTTTATAGACAAACTAGCACAGGGGGTTGCTACAATAGCAGCTGCTTTCTATCCTAAAGATGTTATAGTAAGGATGAGTGATTTTAAGAGCAATGAATATGCTAACCTGATAGGTGGCAAGGATTTTGAGCCAATAGAGAGCAATCCTATGATAGGCTGGAGAGGTGCTTCCAGATATTATTCAAAAGCCTATAAAGAGGCATTCAGCCTTGAATGTCAGGCAATGAAAAAAGTAAGGGATGAAATGGGATTGGTCAATGTCAAGCTGATGATACCTTTTTGCAGGACAGTTGATGAGGGCAAGGCAGTAATCACAGAGATGGAGAAAAATGGTCTGAAGAAAGGAAAACATAAGTTACAAGTGTATGTGATGTGTGAAATTCCGTCAAACGTTATCTTAGCAGATGATTTCTCTAAGATATTTGATGGATTTAGTATAGGGACCAATGATCTAACTCAATTGACTTTGGGTCTGGATAGGGATTCTGAATTGGTTTCTCATGTTTATGATGAAAGAAATGAAGCTGTAAAGACATTGGTCGCCTCTGTTATACATAAAGCCAAGGCAAACAACAGGAAGATCGGGATATGCGGACAAGCGCCATCCGATTATCCTGAATTTGCAAGATTCTTAGTCGATTGTGGTATTGATAGTATCTCATTGAATCCAGATACAGTCATAAAGACTACTCTGACTATATTAAAAGAAGAGCAGAAATTAAGAAAAAAATAATCTATTCTTTAAATTTTTTATATCCTATCCATATCAAAACAAATAATGTAACTCCTAATATAATCAGTCTTGCATAGTCTTCGATGTCTCCCCAAAATCTTATTGCTGAGTAAAGCAATGTTAAAACACCGCCGCCCATAATACCTGAACTTACACTTTCAACTTTAAGGGCAAGCCCACCTATCAATATAGCTGCCAGACCCAATATGACCAATATAACAAATGAATTTCTTCCATGCGTTTCTCTTTTTGCATCATATTCTTTCATACATTCAGTATATTCAGGATTCATAGTGTCGCATTTCATAGTTCCTTTTTCATCAATCTGCCTACAGAAGCAATCTTGTTCAGGATAGGAAATCATATTTTCCTCTTTTACAGGCGCTTTGTAATCAGCACAAGATTCAACATCTATCCTTGCAGTAATATTCTGACAAAAATTATCATATCTTAGCGGAGGATAAATCGTATTTAGGGCGTATCCTAGAAAAAATGCTAAGACTAGGGCTATTGCAATCCCCAGGATAGTCTTTTTTAATCTTGAGATTTGGTGCATATTGTAAATGTAATCTAGCTAGTTTATAAATCTTTTTATCATCTTTTTATTCTTTTTAAATGCTGACAAAAACTTTTTAAATACCTATCCCTTACCTCTTAGTATGTCAAGGGGGAGACCAATCAAATCAGAGATAAGGCAGAATATAATCGAGATTCTTTATTTTATGAAAGAAGGTTATGGGTATGACATCTTTAAAGTCTATAAAAATATATTTCCTTCAGTAACTATGAGGGTAATATATTATCACCTTAAAAAGGGACAGCAATTAGGCGAGTTTAAATTAAACGGCATAAAGAAAGAAGAAGGAGATTATTCCTGGGGCAAATCTGTTGAGAAGATATATTATGCTCTTGGCGAGAATGCAAAGCCGATGATGAGTTCAAGGGTTAAAGATTTTTTTGACGGTAGAGAATGATCACTTTATCTTATTAAGGAATCCTATAAGTGCAAATGCCTCTCTTTTTGTAAGAAATGATTTTCCAAGTATCCTTTTCCATATGATCTTTTGAGTCTGTTTCTTTTCTTTTGTCGTAAACTGCATTTTGTCTAGAATCTGGTCTATCTTTTTCAGGATGACCTCTTTTTCTATCTTAGATGCTGTTACAAAATGATCTGTTGTCTTTATCTGGCTTGAGATCTGGAATAATTCATATAAAATGATCGAGACAGCATGGCTTATGTTTAATGTTCCGTATTTAGGAGATGAAGGTATGGAAACGGTGAAGTCTGAGTTTAATATCTCTTCATTGGTAAGGCCGTCGCTTTCCCTTCCTATAAGGATACCTATCTTCTTTTTCTTATCAATATCAGCTAATTTTTCTGCCAGCTGTTTTGGTGATATTGGGCTTCTGGGTATGTTGTAATCTTTTCCTAATCTTGCTGTTGTAGAGATAAGATAGTCAAAAGTTTTTAGGTATGACTCTGTTTTTATTTTTGCTTTTTCCAGAACATCATTTGCATGTTTGGCCCTATTCTTGGCCATCTGGCTTAGATGATTACATCTTGGGTTGATAAGTATCAGGCTGGTAAAGTTGAAATTCTTCATTGTTCTGGATATTGCGCCAACATTTGCAGATAATTTAGGCTCTACCAATATTACTGAAATCATATCTGTCAAGGTTATATCATGGTATAAAAAGCTTTTTATATGGTAGTCTGTTGACTTATCAAGGGGATTTATATCAAGAGGACACAGTTATATGAAGAACATGTGAAATTAGGGGCTAAAATAGTTCCTTTTGCAGGTTGGGAAATGCCTGTATTTTATTCTAGTGTTATCGATGAGCATTTAACAACCAGGTCTAATGCTGGTTTGTTTGATATTTCCCATATGGGTGAATTTTTTATTGAAGGGAAATCAGCGCTTAATTTTCTGCAGAGAATGATAACTAATGACTTGAGCAAATTGGAGGATGGAAAGGCTTTTTATACATCTATGTGCCTGGAGAATGGCGGGATAATAGATGACCTATTCATATATAGATTTAATCATAGTAAATTTATGATGGTAGTCAATGCAGTCAATATCGAAAAAGATTTCAATTGGCTTATGGACCACAAATCTTTTTTTGATGATGTTACAATAATCAACAAGTCTAATGAAGCAGCAAAGCTAGATTTGCAAGGTCCAAAATCTCAGGAAATACTTCAAAAATTAGTTGATTTTGACTTAAACACATTAAAGAGGTTTTATTTTGTTGAAAGTCATGTTAATTCTGTTCCTGCTATAATTTCCAGAACAGGATATACTGGTGAGGATGGTTTTGAGATATATTTTAATTCAGCTGAGTCTGTGAAACAATGGAACAAACTGTTGGAAGTAGGTAAGGAGTTTGGTTTAAAACCTATCGGTTTGGGTGCAAGAGATACATTGAGGATAGAGGCATGTTATAGCTTATATGGTCACGAATTGACTGAGCATGTAAATCCACTGGAAACAGGTGTTGGATTTGTGGTTAAGTTTGATAAGGGTGAATTTGTCGGAAGGGATGTTCTTCTTCGTAGAAAAGAGCTGGGTTTGAAGCATAAGATTGTCGCTTTTGAGATGATCGATAAATCTGTTCCAAGACAAGATTATAAGATATTGAAAGATGGGGTAGAAATAGGATATGTAACTTCTGGAACAATGTCACCTACTTTTAAGAAAGGGATCGGAATGGCATATCTTAGGATAAGTGAAGCTGGTGAAGGAAACGAAATTAATATAAATATAAGGGAAAAACTTTATAGGGCAAAGGTTATTAAAAGGCCGATATATAAGTATAATGGAAAGGTTTAATTTAAAAAATAAACAGGTGGTATAAATGAGTGAGAATCCAAAAGATTTGAAATATAGTAAAGATCATGAGTGGGTTAAGGTTGAAGGAGATATTGCTGTTGTTGGCATTACTGATTTTGCACAGAAACAGCTAACTGATATTGTTTTTGTTGAGCTGCCTGAAAAAGGCAAGCGTGTTGAGAAAGATAAGGCGATGGCAGTTGTTGAAAGTGTTAAGTCTGTTTCAGATGTTTTTGCTCCTGTTTCTGGCGAAGTGATCGAGGTCAATGATAAACTAGTCGATAGTCCGGAAATCATCAATAATGACCCATATAGCGAAGGATGGTTTGTCAAGATCAAGATGACTGATAGTTCACAGCTTGACGGCTTGATGACTGCAGAGCAGTATGATGAAAATACTAAACAATAGATTTTGAAAATATTTATATAGTATTGATTCTAGGATAGTTAAATATAACCTAAATAAAGCTATAAAATGAGAACAATAACTTCAATATCCTTAATTATCATCTTATTCTTATTAATTATCTGTCAAGGTATTTTATTAGCTGGGGCTTATGATGTTAATACAGAGACAACAAGAATATATGGTAGTTTAAATGATGGAGTGGTATGGTCTGAATGCAGTTCTGATTGGTCTACTGTTTATGGTGCTGATATTGGCCAGCATGCTATGGATATGCATACTTCTTATAGCAGTTCAATGTCTGCAGAATATTCTACTTATGGTTTTTGTGACGGTAAAAAAAGGATATTTAGGGGTTTTTTATATTTTGACACTAGTGAAGTAGAAGGAGAGATACAATCTGCTACTCTAAATGTTTATTCTTCTAATATGGCAGAGAGTAGTGTGGTGGTCCAGAAAGGAGTACAGTCTGATACACTTACAAAATATGATTTTGATGCTTTTGAAGGAGATGAATATGGGTATGTTCTTTGGCAGCCATATCAATATAATTCAATCGAGCTTAATGTTCTTGGTGTTAGTAATATCAATCAAGAAGGTATAACAAAGTTGTGTTTAAGAGAATATGATCATGATTTTTTGAATCAAGATATAGGGACAAAGTCATATCATAACAGTATTTATTTTTCTGATTCTGATAATAAGCCATATCTTGATATAACTTATACTTTAGAACCTACTTGTGTTCCTGTAAATTCAGCTGTAGTTGATACAACATGTGATGGAATAGATGATGATTGTGATGGAAATGTTGATGAGGATTATGTTTCTGATGTTATTTGTTTTTTATCTGGATCATGTGCTGCTTTTAATATAGGATCAAGCTGTGTGGCAGGTGTAGAAACTGTATGTTCAACAGGAACTCCAGTTGTTGAGATATGTGACGGACAGGATAATGATTGTAATGATTTAGTAGATGATGGCGTGCTGATTAATTATTACCAAGATGATGATTCAGATGGTTATGGTAATCCAACTATATCAACACAAGCTTGTAGTGCACCTAGTGGCTATGTAGAAGATAATACTGATTGTAATGATGCTAATACGGATATTAATTATGAAATTCCAGAAGTATGTAATGGTATTGATGATAATTGCGCAACAGGAATTGATGAAAATAATATTTGTGGAGTTACTAGCTATTATTGTGATGTGGATACAGATACTTACATAAGTTCAATAATCTCAGGAAGCTGTAATACTTTTAATTGTATACCTGTTGGATGTACTGATTCTCAAGGTAATGATTGTAATGATGGGGATATTAATATTAATCCAGGTAAATCAG
>JBDRQV010000092.1:0-3022 GCA_043826105.1 Nanobdellota archaeon
GGAGCAATCTTCATCCTAACATGGAATGCATCTGTCATAGGGGTAGCTATTGGAAATTTTGCCAGAAGCAATATAACTAACGCAACAAGCTATTTTCATGTGACTTCCTTAGGCATATTGAGATATATGATCCATGGCATACCAGAGATAGCAGCTTATTTTGTTGCTGGTTTAGCAGGAGGGATAATATCTGTTGCAGTTATAAGGCATCACTTCACATCAAAGAAATTTGAGAGGATATTATATGATTCGACAGATCTTTTGATCATAGCGATGGTTCTATTGTTCATTGCAGCACTGATAGAAGTCTATATAACTCCGGCGCTATTCTAATACTTTTATTCTGCCGGGCCTTATTTCAAAAATTTCCCCCATCTCCAGCAGATTTTGGATTATTTTCTCGCTATTATTGATATTGCTTTTTTCTATCACTTCTTGTACATCTGCCCCATCATTAGAATCCATATGTTTGATCATTTTTATGATTTTGCTTACAGGATCCTTTATATCATTTTCATTTATTTCAGCAGTCTCTTCGATCATATCATCTTCACTAGAATTATTTGATTTTGGTTCTTGCGCAGGTTCAATAGTATTGTTTAATTCTAACCTTCTGACATAGATCCATCTTTTATCCTCAATCCTCTTTCTTATCTCAGGCACGATATATCTTTCATTTCCAAATTCCCTTGGTCTGCCAACGACCAAGACAACATCCCCTATATTTATATCACCTGTGCCACCTACTTCACCAAACGACCTGATTGATATTTTACCAGAACCATCATCTATCACCATATTTTCTTCTTCTTTAGAAACAACAACGCCCAACAAGTTTACTCTCGAAATATGTTTATTGTCTATCTCGATATAATTAGGTTCCCACTCTCCACTGCTCTTAACATATTTTCCATCTAACAGATCTTTTACTCTGATCTTAAAAGCTGTGTGTCTTTTGATCTTCTCTGACATTTTAAATACGGCTGACAAATCCACGCCTGGGCTCAAAAATATCACCAGAACGTTTTAATTTTTCAATCGCCTCTTCAATCTTATCTTCTTCAATCCCTCTTTCTTTAGCTTCGCTTACTATATCATCTATGGGTATTGTTTTTCCTATCTTTGATTCTAATTCTGCAATTATCTCTTTTATTGAAGATATGTTGCTTCTTTGGGAGGCAGATATTCCTGTAGCGATCCTGTCAATATCTATTTTGCCCGTGTCTGGGTCAATGCCTATTTGGACCAAACAATAATGTAACATATCGATCGCCCTTTTGGTATCCTTTTTAGTGACTTTTTTTCCAAGCCTGATCTTGGCAGAAGCTTCTGATAATCTTACCAAGGCCTCAAGCTGTCTAGCAGAGATAGGCACAGCCCTGGACGAACCTTCAGCATTATCTTTATTTCTCATATCAACATAATACTTTTTTATTTCTTCGATAGCTTCATCTGTTAATTGTGGTTTGGCCATCTGTCTGGCATATGAGATATATTTTTTTAAAGTATCAGTATCAATATCAGGAGTTTCAGTTTCAGGTGATTGATGAAGCCTTAGGATATGGTCTGCTAATTTTGTATCTTTGGCTTGATCAGGCATATCTTTTATAGGGAATATAAGGTCAAAACGGTTTATCAAAGCAGGAGGCATATTGATTTGCTTAGCGACCATCTCATAAGGATCAAACCTGCCGAACTTAGGATTAGCAGCAGCTAAAACAGTTGTTTCGCACCTTAATGTTGCCTGTATATTCGCCTTGCTTATTGTTATTGTCTGACCCTCTAGAGCCTCATGCATAGCAGCAGTATCTTCTGGGCTCATCTTATCCATCTCGTCGATCATACAGAACCCATTGTTGCTTAAAGGGAGCGCTCCAGCCTCTAAGCTCCACCCATTTAGGAATTCATCCTTCACAACAGAAGCAGTCAATCCAGCACCAGAAACACCCTTGCCGCTGACAAATCTAGATTTAGGTGCTATCTTTGCAACTCTCTTAAGTAACTGACTTTTTCCCGCTCCAGGATCTCCTATCAATAGGATATGGATATCTCCTCTTGTTTTGACACCATCTGCTCTGACTTTTTTTACCCCTCCGACCAACTGGTAAGCGATCGCTTCCTTTATCATGTCATGGCCATATATAGAGGGAGCCATAGAATTTATAATCCTTTTATACACTTCAGGATGTTTTGCAATCTCTATTATCTTTATCTTTTCTTCTTCCGAAATCTCAATATCATAAAAATCTTCTTGAACTCCTTCAACATGATTAGCTTCTATCATCAGATCAAATCTTGTCAGCTTTCCACCATCTCTTCCTATTATGGGTACTTCTTTTACAAACCCAGTTACCAATACTCTGCTTCCAGGATTAGTATATCTTTCTGTTAAGGGGCTGACTAGATCATCTTTTAGCAGAACACTCATTCTTTTTGGCTGGGCTCCACCCTCTAGATCTTCAGGTATTTCTTCTAGGACAAGCCTTTGTGCGTCTATCAGTTCTTTGCTTAGCATCTTGAACTTGCCCTTTCTGCCGCAGCCACACCTCGTAGGTTCTCTCATCTTCTGATCCAGCTGCAGGACATTTATTATATTTCCACAGCTTGGGCATTCAAATTTTGCAGAAGTTATTTGCGGCCTTACATCTGATTTTTGTCTTACCACACCATCAAATAGATAAAATTTAGCTAAGTGTTTGCTCCTTATATTCCTTATGAGTATCTTTTGATTCTCAGGAAGATTGGTAAACCTTACCCTTATCTTTTTTTTCTGTATGTCAAATTGCTGGATTGCTACCTCTGCAGCCTTTATTATCTCTTCTGGCTGGTCTAATAACATGTTTGCTAATTCAGGATCAAACTTGCTCAGTTCTGCAAAATCCATGACTAAAAAATCTTTTTCTTTTCTTATGTTCTGCATTAATTTAGAAATATAGTTACTATCGATAAAATCCTTAAACTTATTTATCTGTTCATTCGCATCCATTTTACCCCTTTATAAAAAAAGAAAAAATTAAGCTTT
>JBDRQV010000093.1:0-3298 GCA_043826105.1 Nanobdellota archaeon
CATTTACCCATACATCAACTTCACTATCAGGGTCAGTAGTTATGCTCAATGAGATTGAGTTTTGATTATGATAACGAGGCACAGCTACATTGATAGATGGCTTGACATCCTGGTCAGTCTCAAGAGAATAATAATTCCCGCCATTATTATCTGTCTCTGAATCTGCCCCAGAATCAGAATACACGCTGAAAAAATATTCAGTAGCATTATCCAGTCCAGGGATCAAGACAGAGTGGTCTGTAACATAATTTGTGTCTGATACAAATTCGCTTGGAGGTTTTGTCTTTCCATAATCCAGCCTTGATCTTGAAGAAACATTTGTCTTCCAGGTTACAGTTGCAGAACTGTCGGTGACATCAGCCACATTGACATCTGTGATATTGATAGAATCTGCAAAGCTTATAGGCATCAATATTATTATCTGTATCAAAATGAGCGCGATTATCTGTATGGTCTCTTTTTTCATCTTGTCAACTCTGGAGGTGGAACTAATGTAGCGTAACTTCCCATCCCTAAAAAGAATGCTGCCATCTCTGCCTCATCTGACAGATCTTTATAGACAACATGGAACTTGACTTGTTTAGCTATCTTGACCAGATCCTTATCAACTTCCCACTCTCCCTTATATCCGCCGGTCATATTCTCTCCTTTCATAAGATATATCTCGAGATTGTAGGTATAATCATCCTTATCCAGCAGTTCAAACTTTTCGATAGCCTCTTCGATGGTCTGGTTAGGAGAATAAAATTTTGTCCTTTCAAAATCCTTTTCTTTTGCTTTCAGTATTATTAATGCTGTTTCATCATTCTCCAGCTCAACTCCCAATGGGGTGACAAAACCATTTCCCAGATCTTCATGCTTGACAACAGTAAAGTTATCTAATATTCTTAAAGGCTCCATATATATATTCCAGGTTGAATCGTCTGTCGATTGAGCATACATCTCCACATCCACATAACCCTCTTTCCATGCCCTTAAAAATCCTGAAGTGCAGTACGGCGCCTTTCCTCTGAACATAGGTATGCCACCCATCGTATAATCAGGCTTTGTCTCTCCCAGATAACAGACAAACCTTCCGCAGACAAAAGATAAGTTTACATCCTTTATCTCTTCAAATGGTGTCCTGTTTATTTTTGCCAATATCAATACATCATTCTTCACAGTATTTGCACAATATTCCTCATCATCTATAGTATTCTCTGTCTGATAGTCTGTTATGCTAAATGTCTGCCTTTTAGGCTCAAGATGGTCTATGCTTCCCTGGAATGCAAAATTAAACTTGTACTCATCATTGTTCATCGTTTCATCATCTACGATAACAACCTTTACTGGAAACTTGATATCATAGCTGAAATGCCATATATGCATGCATAAGAATGACATTATATCTCCGATCTGCTGTGAATTAGAATAAAGATAAGGATACTTGTTAGGCCTTATATAAAAATCATTCATCCATTCCAGGTTCCAATAGTCATAGATAAAGCTCACATGCATATTGCTCCAGTCCTCATCGCCAACATCCCAGACATAATGGCTCATATAATATGAATTATTGTACAATGGCTCGACAAACTCTGTCTTATAAACTCCAGGAGAAACCTCATGATATACAGGGATAGGTTCTGTAGATATTACAGAATATGGATTAAATTTGGTTCCCTTTATCTTTATCTGATTTAAATTATAAGACATTATAAGCTGCAGTTTCTTCTTTATATCTTCAACATTCCACTGTAATTTTGAACATGTGATCTTAGGTCCGCCCGTATCAGGTATCTCCTCATCCATCGTGATAAGGTCTATCACTTTTCTTTCGACAAAACCCTGGGCATTCTCTGAATCCAGTATATTGTTTGCTAATGTATATGCGGCAAATAACTTTACAGGAACCTCTACCCTAAACCTGTCCAGCTCTGCCAATGTCTTATTGAACTTATCTTTGATCTCGATATCATATCTTATCTCTACCTTGACTAAAGAATCCATCGAGTCACCTATCTCAACTATCGTTGAGATATCACTATGGCCTATGATATCAAACTTGCTGCTGAATGCTTCAAAACCGCTTAAGCATGTTGGAAGATTCTCATTCATATAAGTCATGAGCTGGTCTTCCATAAAATCTAATGGTGGAACCCTTTGCGTTCCATCATACCACCAATAAGGATACTTCTGCTCAGGATTTATCTGAAGATAAGACTGAGGATTATTTGCTATTTCAGGCAATATATAGACATACCCGCCGTTCTCTCCTAAGATATTCAGCGCCTCTCTTCCAACATTTGTCATGCATGCCTCGATAAAGCTTTGTACAGGCAACAGTTCTGGGTCGATCTTCTCGACTTCCTGAAAAGATTTCTCCCTGATAAATATAAAATAGCTCAAACCCAGCACTAATACCATTCCTAATATTATGAACACAGTTATCTGTGACTTTCTCTTCATTTCAACCTCTTTTTTTGATTATGTTAGCGATATATAATCTTGTAAGATCAATCGCTATTAATGACAATATTATAAACGGAGCATTCTCAATAAATATGTTTAATGAAAAAAGCACCATCTGGTTTAATCTAAATAAACCATAAACAATTATTACCATAAGTAAACAAGGCAATAACTGTATAGGAAAATAAAAAACCCCTAGTTTAAAAGCTTTTTTGATTGAATCCCAATTTTGATCTTTTATGAATAACAGATAGAGAATATTTGTAAAGTAAATAAAAAATGCTGTCAATACTATTATAGAAGGCAATACTATACTTTCCTTAAATCCAGAATATACTAAAAATAACAGACCGATAAAAAGTCCCATCCATCCCAGATTTAACAATAAAAACTTTCCAAATGATTTCAAAGTGATTTTCTTATTCAATATTTTTGAATATATCAATTGCTGAAAAAATGACCAATTAGTTATCAAAAATACTGCTCCGAAGATAAATGAAGCAACAAGCAGCTTTATTGTCCATCCCATGGAAGAAGCCATCTCTTGTAATTGATCCTGTGACTTGATAGCAAGATTTTCCATACCGAGATCACTAAGCTTATCATAAGAATAATATATTGCTCTGCTTACTAAAGCTAATATTCCAGCACTAAATATTATGGACAATATGTCATAAGCTACTATCTGAAATAAAAGTTTGATTGAATCTTTTCTACCAGATTCTTTCTTATCCTCTTTATTAAGGTTTTCCATTATTTAAGTTTTTGCCTGTTTAATTAATTAGTGGTTTCAAATCGCCACGACACCATACAAGATGCCGTTGTACGCCATTATATTTCAGGTGTA
>JBDRQV010000094.1:0-3018 GCA_043826105.1 Nanobdellota archaeon
TCCTTCACCTACTACCACATAATCTATTTGAGTAAGCCTTGCTAATTCATTTGGGAATGTAGTTGCTAATGCACCACCTGCAACCACAATATTATGTCCGTATTGCTTAACGAGGCTAGCAATCCTTTTCACTTCATTATATTCGGTTATCATCCCAGTTATACCAACTATATGTGATTCTTTACCTATTTCTTCTAATCGCTTATCTGATATTTTTGAGGCATTCATGTCTACTATCTTTACAGTATTATATCTATCTAGTGCTGAAGCCACATAAGTCAGGCCTAAAGGCGGTACTACTGTAGGAGACCAATAACGCAATCTGGGATTTATCAGTGTAATATTCATGCAAACTGCACCATTATATTTAGCATCAATCTCTATTACCTTTTAGAATGAAACATGCCTTACAAGTCCAGAAACCTTTCCTGCCTACTGTACCTTCGGAATTATAAATTGGCTCATTACATTCTTTGCAAAAGGCTGTAGGGTATCTATTTGGTATATTCATAATACGTATTCAACCCCAACCCAATATTAACTTTAGGTTCGTAGCCTAATAATCTCTTAGCCATACCAATGTCAGCAAGACTATGTAACACTTCACCTTTACGCCTATCCACATAAACAATTTCGGGGTCTGATTTAGTAATTATCTTGATAATCTTTATTAACTCATTAACTGTAACAGAAGTTCCAGAAGCTATATTAAACACCTGCCCACTCAATTTACATTCAGCAGCCAGTATATTCGCTTCTACAACGTCTTTTACATTAACGAAATCTCTGGTCTGTTTACCATCCCCAAATATCGTTACTTTTCCTTCTTTCATATTTCTAAAAAATACTGGAATGGCATTGGCATATTCACTACTTCCCTGTCTAGTACCATAAACATTAAAGTAACGAAGTGCTATAACTGGCACATTATAAATTCTATCATAAGCTAATGCATATTGTTCAGCAGCATATTTACTACAGGCATAAGGAGATTCGGGTAGTTTCGGTGCATCTTCTTTAATTGGCAATGTTCGAGCATCACCATAGACAGCCGATGATGAAGAATAGACAAGTTTTTGAATCCTATGTTTTCTACATGCTTCCAATAAGGCTATCGTACCACCTACATTAGTATTCATGTCAAGTATCGGATTCTCTAGCGATACAACATTACCCACATGTGCAGCTAAATGAAACACATAATCAAACTGGTATTTACCCATTAACACATTGAGCAAATCCTTATCATATATATCTGCTTCAATAAAAGTAACTTTATCCTTAAATGCTTCTATATTCTTTTTAAACCCAGAACTTAAATCATCTACAATAACAACCTTATTATCTTGACATAACCTCTCTGCTATATGACTTCCAATAAATCCCATGCCCCCAGAAATAAATATGTTACTTCCTTTTATCACTAATTGCCTCCATTAAATATTCTTCTAGCCTTTTGGCTATGATTTTATGACTGTTATTCTGCATGACATAACCCAACCCTGCACTTCCGATTCTATTCCTGAGACTTCTATCTGTTAATAGCCCCTGAATAACTGGAACAAAATTATTCAAATGTCTAAACACTATACCATTCCCATCGCTTACTAACGCCCTAACCCCATCAAGTGGAGTACATATTACTGGCTTGGCACATGCCATATACTGCACAATCTTACTTGGGAAAATATCATTAGTTAAATCATTAATGTAGAATGGGCAAATGCAAATACTGGACATTCTTATGTAATCAGGAATAGTTTTATATGGCTTCATCCCTGTAAATATTACCGCTTCTTCTATGCCCATCCTCTTAGCATAAGCTTCCAGCATAGGTTTATAATTGCCATCCCCAACTATCATCAATCTAGCATCAGGAAACTTATGCAAAACCATTGGGAAAAACATGATAGTTTCATGCAATCCACTAAAATCATGTAATGACCCAACAAATAATATAGTACGCCCATCATCTTCTTCCCTATCACTAGGACAAAACAAATCAGTATCAACAAGCAATGGTAATAAATGAACTTTCCTATCATCAGCCCCCAAATTTGTGACATATTCTGTCAATTTTGGGCTTATAGTTAAAATCATATCTACATTCTTATAAACTGTCGATTCAAGCATCTTAGTAGGCATACGTAATGATTTATTAGGAACTAGTTGGTTTAAAACATCAATAGACCTGAACACAATAGGTATCTTATATTCCCTTGCCAGTTCAATCGTTTGCAATCCATTAGTTGCTACTGAGTAAAGCACTATAACATCGATTTTCTTTTCCTTAATAGTCTTTTTGATAGCCAGATAATGAGTGGCAAAAGCTGATACTCTACTTATCACAGGCTTCTTAATAAATTCAGGTCTTATTAAAGTTACATGCCCACCATGAGTAGTCCTAGACACATCTTTAAATTCACCACATTTAGTATCTTTAGTCCATTTGTTCGGATAATCAATAGCATATACAGTATGCCCCATAGCCGATAATGACTCGGCTAGGTTATGCATTTCAAACACAACCTTGTTTACCCAATCTGTTTCATGTATAAAGAGTATATTCAACTACTTGTTCCTACGCTGGAACTTATCACGCTTCCAGCGTTTACGAAATTTGTGCTTCGCCATTTTCTTTCTACGCCATTTGACTGAATTCTTAGACATATTATTTCCTAAACCAAGCCCCACCACGCCCATCTGGATAGATTACTGGTTTTATACCTTTATTATTAATGTGTTCCGATATTGCCTTTTGGCAACCTGACAAATGGTAATCGTCAATATAAATGTAACCACCTTCAACTATATTATCCCATAAGTTATCGAGGCAACACTTAACCGATTCATACCAATCAGCATCCAATTTCAATAATGCTACTTTGCCTATCTTATTTTTATATTCAGGAAGTGTTTTGTTAAACCATCCTTTTACCGTATGAACATAGCGTCTATCTAACCCAAAATGGACATAAAGCATTTGATGGACTTCCTGTAAAGTGCCCAAGCAATAAC
>JBDRQV010000095.1:0-3579 GCA_043826105.1 Nanobdellota archaeon
AAAACCTCGTATCGCAAAACTAATGTTTTTAGATGCATTTGAGAGATTATATAATAAGAAGTAAAATGTCTTCAATGATTAAAAACTTAATAAAAGAATGCGAATATCAATTATATTGGAATAATTCTCTTACAATATCAAAGGATAAAGTCGAAGATTTAGAAGGATTATTTATTTGGTTAAAATTATATTCTACATGTAAATCAATAAATACAAATCGTCAATTTTGTTATATTCTCTGTTATACTGGTTCTTCATCTAATCTTCTATTATGTGATAAACATTGGAAGCTAATACAAGATATGTGTAATGAAAAATAAAGCAATAAAAATACTCTTTACTATAACAATACCACTGCTATATGTACTAAACTCATTAGATCTCTCATTAACCGTATATGCATTAACAGCTACAAAACTAGAAGAACAAAACATATTACTAGCTCCGCTATGGGATATTCATCCTTTGGCGTTTATTTACTTTAAAGCATTAGTAATATTACCCGTCATATGGTTAATAAATATAAGAAAAAGCATTAGTCTTAGACTCATAGCATTAATCTTATTCATAGGTGTTACCATATGGAATACTTTTGGTATTCTTTACTACCAATCACTATATTAGTATGAAATATTTAGTTATTGGACAAGAAGATGAACTGACATGGATAGATAGTATTTGGAATATACCATTTTGTTTAGTCCCCTTATATAAAAGATTTATATCTAGTGATTTTGGACAGTACTTACCATACTATTTACAATGTAAAACATTATGCAATAGTAGACAATATATGCTTGTAAGAGCAACTAAGAAAAACATAAATAAATTCACTTATGAAGAAGTCAGATCGTGTTACTCATATTAGTAATTAGCTCACTTATGGGTCGTAAAGGAAATAGACTATGACAAACTTTAATTATACAAACTATCATTCAAACAGAACATCGCCAACAGCATCTACTCCTCAGTCACAGCCTATTAAGGGTGATGAAGATCGTATGATAAAAAACAGTGCTGGTGGATATATATTTGATGTAGGTCCATGGACCTTGCTAGAAAGATTTCTTATTCTTGGTACAGAAGGCGGAACTTACTATGCGAATGAAAGAGAGCATACACTACAAGCAACAACTACTATTCAAAAGCTTGTCAATACAGAAGGTGTTAAAGTAGTAGATTTCGTTGTAGATATTTCAGACAAAGGTAGGGCACCAAAGCAAGATCCTGGTCTGTTTGTATTGGCAATGTGTGCTGGTTCAGAACAAGTAGAGGCTCGTCGTGCTGCGCTTAAGGCGCTTTCTAAAGTAGCTAGAACAGCATCTACTCTATTCCAATTTGCTAGTTATGTAGAGAATTTTCGTGGATGGGGTAAGCTTCTTAAGAAAACAGTAGCTAATTGGTATTTGGATATGGATCCTCAAAAGCTTCAATATCAAATGATCAAATATCAACAGCGAAGTGGGTGGTCTCATCAAGATTTGCTAAGACTCTCACATCCTAAAGCAAAAACACAAGAACATAATCTTTTATTTGCTTATGCATGCAATAAGCTAGATAATCAAGATATAATCAGAGAAATTTTCCCACAGCTAGATGCTATGCTTACTATTCATACAGGTAAGCTAACAACAAATGAAATATGTAATCTTATTTATAAACATAAGATGACACGAGAAATGCTTCCAACAGAGTTGTTGAATCAACCAAAGATCTGGGAAGCGTTGCTTCCTCATATGCCATTAACAGCAATGATAAGAAACCTAGGTAAAATGTCATCAATTGAATTACTTAAAGACTTATCAAACACATCTAAAGATGTTGTAAATAAGCTAAACAATAAAGAAGTTCTAAAGAAATCTCGTATTCATCCAGTAGCACTATATACTGCAATGAAGACCTATTCACAAGGAAAGGGAATTAAGGGTTCTTTGACGTGGAAACCAGTTAATATCGTAGTAGATACACTAGAAGATGCATTCTATAATTCATTTGAATATGTAGAACCAACTGGAAAGAACTTCTATTTGGGCATAGATGTTAGCGCTTCAATGACATGGTCACCAATAACTGGTACCCCAAATATGACACCAAGAGAAGCAGCAGCTCTTATGGCAATGGTAACAGCAAGAGTAGAACCTAATTATTGTATTAGAGCCTTTACTGATAAAATGATAGACTTAGATATTACTAAAAGAGATAGTATCGATTCTATTACAAATAAAATGAGAAATCTCGAATTTGGTAGAACAGATTGCGCATTACCAATGGTAGATGCAATTAAAAATAAACTAGATGTAGATGCCTTTGTTATTATGACTGATAATGAGACTTGGTGTGGTGATCAGCATCCTATGCAAACACTAAAACAATATAGAAATCAATTTAATAAAAACTCAGCATTAGCTGTTGTTGCATTTACAGGAACACAGTTCTCAATTGCAGATCCTTTAGATCTGAGGACATTAGATCTTGTAGGATTTGATACAACAATTCCTAAGTTAATTAGTGATTTAGCAAGAGATTAAGTATAATATATAGGAACCGGAGATGTTTTGTTATCTTATATTATAACATAAACACGAAACATCAATTATTTGTTCCTATTGTTTTTTATATAATTCAAGGACCGGAAGTATTAGATTATCTTATGGGCACCCGAGGTCGCAAGTTTAAATCTTGCTCTCCCCGACATTCTGGGGAGATAGTTCAGTCTGATTAGAACGTGGGTTTAAAAATATTCTAGTACTATTAATTAGTCCTTGATAACAAAAACAATATATGACCGGAGAGAATAGGTTATCTTACTTATAATAAAAACATCTATTCTCGATTATTTGTCATATATAACATATTTAGAGACCGGATAGATTTAGTTATCGTCTTGTAAACGAGTGATGCAAGTTCGAGTCTTGCTACCTGATAAAAATTAGGTATAGCTCAATCGGTAGAGTGCTAAAATCTAAATCTAATTATTTGTCTCTAATTCTTGCGAGATAGTGCAGTGGTAGCACGCTAGGCTCATATCCTAGAGGTCGCTCGGTTCAAATCCGGCTCTCGCATTTATATTTGAAAGCCGGATGGAATAGGTTATCTTATTTATATGCAAACAAGCCCCTATTTCAACTCATTTGCTTCCATACTTTAAACTTAAGGTAAACCCTATGAGTCAATGGACAAAAGAATGGCCTACAGAACCAGGATATTATTGGATATGTGGATATATCTATAACAATAGTGAAAAAATAGATTTGCAAATGGGCGAATGTTTAGGTATAAAAGATCTTATTTCAGTAAATGGTACATTTTATACTCCATATGAAGCTGGTAAAGTTGTTTGGTATAGAATAGAAAATCCAAAAAAAATACCACAGAATTTAAAACAATATTTACTTTTAACAAATTAATCTATAAAGGATAAACAATGTATTGGCTAAGTGGAGATTGGCATCTCGGTCATTTCGCTATTTGCAAATTCTGTAATCGACCTTTCTCTACGGCTCATGAGATGTCTCAAATGATCATTAATAATGTTAATGAACTGGTTGGTACTAATGATACTCTTATTAATGTAGGAGA
>JBDRQV010000096.1:0-3055 GCA_043826105.1 Nanobdellota archaeon
CTACTATGGCATTAAAGTTTACGATTATTCTTCAGGCACTTTATCTTTAAAATGTAATAATAGTCATGGTAGAATAGAAGGTGCTCCTGTTATTTATGATATAGATAGAGATAATGAGTATGAAATTATTTATACAACCTCAAATTACAATTGTGCACCAGATGAAAGCTGTTCAAACAAATTATATATAATCAATGCAGATTCATGCACTATTGAACATAGTATCAGCTTAGATATTTCTTCTAGAGTAGGTGTTTCAATAGCTGATTTGGATTCAGACAGTAATTTAGAGATTGTTGTTAATGGTAAAACAGGAGCTGGCGGGTCTAATGATCCTCACAAAATACAAGTTTATGATGCAAATACTGAAACAAAAGAATGGGAATATGCTGGTGATGGTAACTTATATTTGCTTTATGCAGCTCCTAACATAGTAGACATTGACGGAGATGGAAGTTATGATATTATTTTAGCAGAAAATACAACAAGACTACTAATCCTAAACAGCAGTGGTAATATCTCTCAAAACTATGATTTAACTGGGGATATTGGAAGCAATCCAATAGTTGGAGATTTAGACGGCGACAGTAAAGCAGAGATTACTGTTAAAAGAGCTGGCTCACCAATATCCATTTTTGCACCTATATCCGGTGCAAATACTCAACCATATATCATGCCTATCGACAACATAACAGCTTTAGCTGGCGAGTTAATCGATATAAATGAATCAGGCAAATTAAGTGCTTTTGATTTTGATAATGACAATCTAACATTTTATTATAGTTTTCCTTTCAATGAATCTGGGTTATGGCAGTCTACTGTAAATGATACTGGCAATTATTCTGTATTAATTGAAGCAAGCGATGGAGAATTATCAGATTACATCTATACTAATCTTAATATTATAGACTCTTCTAATAATGTAACAAATACTTTTGCAGATGGTAAAGCACAGAAATCATTATCTTTTGCTGATGGAGAGAACAACACAGTATATGTAAGATTGCCTAAGAATTCAATAGTAACTCATGCAGAAATAAAATTAAGGGGTTTAGCTCCATGAGAAAAGTAAATCTGATTTGGATTAGTGCATTGTTTTTAATAGTTTATTCTCTGAGCGTTAATGCATTGAATAATTGCACTCCTTCAGCTTGCTCATCCGGATATTCAGATAATGGCATAATTTGTGATGGTTCTATCTGTTATAGGAACTGTTCAATACATATATGTGATTCTACTTGGACTCAAGTAAGCTCCAATACTATTGGATGGGAATATGATGGAAAAAGAGAGGAAGACGATACAACCTAATACACACCAACAAATTCCTCTAAGTGCTATAATTTTTCATATAATGGTCCAGATACAAGTGATATTGATATGACTGTTGATGATAGTCCCCCCTCTGATTGTGATTCGCAAGCCATAGGTGGTTTCTGGGATGATACTGACAGATCTAGTCCCTGGTTTAGTAGTATGTCTGGTTATTTAGGAAGTACTCCTGGAGATCCAGAATATGATTATCTACTTAAAATAATGAGGGCATCTGCTGAGGATGATGATGATTTGAATTATAGAAATTATGCTTCAATAATCGGTTCAATTTATTGTGCAAATAATTCAGCAGCATGTAATAATTTAGGCGGATCAAATGTGTGCGACACAGATTGTTATAATAGAATAACTATGATGTATATTCATCAGGGCTATTACATTGATACCGGAACAGATGATGATACATTATATGATGACCAAGAATGTGGTGATAATGATGGGGGTGCAACAGATTATGTTGACGGAAATCAGATGGAAGGTGGAGACTACATAGTATATGCAGCATCAATGATTTTACAATATTCCCAATCTGATTCTTGTGAAATGTCTAATGAACCACCTAATGCTTCAAACGTTAAAATTATCCCTATTTTTCCTACAGCGGGTGATGATTTATATTGTAATTTTACTTATTCAGATGTGGAAAATTACGAAGAAAGAGATTCGACATTTGATTGGAGGAAAAACGGAGTCGGTCAGAGTATTAATTCCAAAATATTAGAAAAAGGCAATTTAAGTATAAATGATAACTGGTCTTGTGATGTCATTCCAAGTGATGGTTTAGAAAATGGTACAAAAGCAGGAAGCAGTAATGTAACCATAATGAGTACTATTCAAAATCCAAAAATGTATATTGAAGATAGTCTGGCTTGGACTTCAGATGGTTATTATGCAGATACTGAACTAATCACAAACTTTGTTCAGGAATTAAATAATGCTTTGGAAAATTGTACATCCGATGAAGAAGATTATTGTAATATCTCCCTCAAATTTAGTTCAGATTCAAGTGGGAAAATAAATATATCCGATTTAGAAGTTTATTATAATAAGCAAGATGAAGAAGGAAATCTAACAATAACATCATTAATAGAGCTAAACTCTAACAACACCCTTTATATTTTTGAATTTATCATAAAAAACAATGGTGAAACAACATTAACTGATATAAACTGGAGCTTTGATACAGGCGAAGTAACAATAACTGCAAATCAACTCATTACCCTTACTTCAAATGAGAATATTTCTGTTTTTATTCAAAACCAATACGCAAGTTCGGGCTTATATACTGTTAATGCATCAGCAACATCTGGCAC
The DNA here is from genome assembly GCA_043826105.1 of Nanobdellota archaeon. Lineage (GTDB taxonomy): Archaea > Nanobdellota > Nanobdellia > Woesearchaeales > DATDXC01 > JBDRQV01. Next base: position 2,649 of record JBDRQV010000096.1, read on the forward strand.
AATAACAGCTTCAAAAACTCTTCCAATTACAGTAGGTAATGCAACTTCCCCAACAATAGATGTATACAACCTTACCCAACTATATTCAGACAAAACACGCAGAATATTTGAATTTTCAATTAAAAATCTTGAAAACAACACCATGACAAACATAAACTGGACATTAGATACAGGAGAAGACATAATCTATCCTGAATACAGAATAAACCTAACAACAAATGAATCCATCTACATAATAACAGAATACAATTACTCTTCAACAGGAGACTATCTAATAACTGCAACAGGCATAAACGGAACAAACCAGGATTCAGAAACTATTGAAATAGATGTTGAAGACATAGAAACTTCAAACTTAACTGTATTAAACCAAAGCTCAACAAAGACAATATTTGAGTTTTTCATAA